>CASEIR010000077.1 GCA_949287925.1 uncultured Lachnospiraceae bacterium | reverse complement strand
TATAGGTATATCTCCTTTAAGGTGGATTGGTTAATAGTTTCTAGTCAACTCTATTTTACCATAAACCTTGAGGAGATATTTTATTTTGGCAACAAAAAATGCCGTATTTATGCGGCTTTTGGCGTTTCGCAAACGCCTATTATTTTAATTAAAAAGAAAGGAGATCATCAAGCATGAGATTATTTGGATTTGATAAGAGAAAAAAAGAAGTAAAGGGAGGATGCTGTTGTGGTTCCTCACCTGAGAAGGAGCACGCTAACGAATGCCATAGTGGTACGGCGGCTGCGGAGCAACCGGAATGTGGATGTAATGGTCCTGTCAGTGAAGAAAAAACTTATGTGGGGGAAAAAGATTGCTGTATATGTGGAGGGAATGGATGTCATATTAAGGTCTTAGGTGCCGGATGTAAGTCCTGTCATGAGCAGCACGAAAATGTAAATAAAGCGGTAGCTGACATGAATCTGGATGCAGAAATTGAGTACATCACAGATATGGAAAAAATTATGAGTTATGGTGTTATAAGTATGCCTGCCATTGTTGTGAATGAGCAGGTGGTATCTATGGGTAAAGTGTTAAAGGCAGCTCAGGTGGCAGAACTTTTGAAGAAACTTGGCTGTTAAGGAATAAGGTGTTTTTAGGGGAGCGGTTATGGAAAAGAAAAAAATAGCATTTATTTGTGTGCATAATTCCTGCAGAAGCCAGATTGCAGAGGCTCTTGGAAAGTATTTGGCAGGAGATGCTTTTGAAAGTTATTCGGCAGGAACAGAAACGAAACCACAGATTAATCAGGACGCAGTGAGATTGATGGAAGAAATCTATGGTATAGATATGGAAGCAGAGGGACAGTATAGCAAATTGTTTTCCGAGATTCCAGATGTTGATATTGCCATTTCTATGGGGTGCAATGTTGGCTGCCCATTTATAGGAAGAGAGTTTGATGATAATTGGGAACTTGAAGATCCGACAGGGAAATCGGACGAAGTTTTCAGATTTATTATTAGTGAGATAGAGAAACGGATAATTGAACTTAAGATGAAAATGACAAAGTAGTAAACCTGTCTGAAACGGAATTATATCTTCAATCTGAGATAGGGTTCTACGATTAAACTCTCTGTTTTCAAGAATAGGGATGGCGGTAGAATATTTGCATAATCATCAATGATGATCAGCTGGATCTCAAAGCGGTCAAAATCAGGAATAAGAGAAATCTACCTTCTCCTGTGGAATCCAGACTGGAATAGGACAATTCTGCAACTTTTGTAACTTCATCATATCGAATAGACCCATAAAAAGACAGCCCTTAGAAGTAGAATTTGGAAAAAGTGGTTTTGGAATTTCTCAAGAATAATTAAAACTAAAAATGAGGTTGCAGAATACAGTTTGTCTTGTTATGCTTGTGTTATCAAAAAGAAAGGATTTCAGGTGATAGTTTGAAACGGTATCATGTGATTGTGCGATAGCAGTGGCTATTGCATTGAAAATGAAATGTTATAGCCATTGCAGTTCCTGAAAATCAAGATCAGGAGGGCACAGATGGGCTATAAAAATGCAGCGGATGTCCTGCCGGAAAGACTGCTTTCTGAGGTACAACAATACGCCGAGGGCGAGGTGTTGTATATTCCCAAAAAAGGGCTGCAGCGTTCCGGATGGGGCGAACAATGTGGAACAAGAGAGAAGTTAAGGCAGCGGAATCAGAATATATGGGAAGAATATGAATCCGGAATCCCGGTCTCAGCACTGGCTGTTCGGTATTATCTTTCAGAAAAAAGTATCCAGCACATCCTGCGGAACAGGCGACCCTCCTTGGAAAAATAGTTTTTTATGGAGGGCATGACATTGAACAGAGAAAATAAAAGAAAACAATATGAAAAAGGATATTATAAAAAACATCCATGTAAGGAAATATTTACCTGCAAAGTCTGCGGGCGGCAGGTGATTCCGGAAGGAGCAGGAAGTACACACAGAAACCACTGTCCCAATTGCCTTACAAGTATACATGTGGATAAAGAGCCGGGAGACCGTGCCGCAGACTGTGGAGGACATATGGAACCAGTCGCTGTCTGGGTGAAAAAGAATGGCGAATGGGCGATTATTCACCGATGTAGACGATGCGGAAAGATAAGTGCAAACCGGATTGCGGCAGATGATAATCCAATGAAACTGATGTCGTTGGCAATGAAGCCGCTGGCAGAGCCGCCATTCCCCATAGAACGGATTCAAGAAATGACAAAAATGATGAGTGGAGATGGCGAGTTCCGGTAAAGCAGAGATGACAAGGATTGAAAAAAGAAAAATGACCTGTAGTGTGGCACTAAAAGCTATGCTACAGGTTATTTTTGTGCTCACGTTCCAACATTTCAATTTGAATTAACATGTAGTTTTAGTATAATGAAACAAATTGGGGACGTAGCATTTTTGCAAAATGACCTGTCCCCAATTCAAAAATACTACGTCCCCAATTAAGGAGGAGAAGCATGAATCGAATTGGTGTGGAGCATCTGACCCGGGATTATGGTTCGGGTAAAGGCGTGTTTGATGTGTCTTTTGGAATTGAA
This sequence comes from uncultured Lachnospiraceae bacterium, assembly GCA_949287925.1. Classification (GTDB taxonomy): domain Bacteria; phylum Bacillota; class Clostridia; order Lachnospirales; family Lachnospiraceae; genus Merdimonas. The sequence continues at coordinate 31,853 of CASEIR010000077.1, read as the reverse complement.
GAAGGAACTGCGTTTGGCTTTTTGGGGCCGAACGGCGCTGGAAAAACCACGACGATCCGTCATTTGATGGGTTTTTTGAGACCACAGGCGGGGAAATGTACTATCGATGGTCTTGACTGTTGGAAGGAGAGTTTTCGTATCCAGGAACACGTGGGATATATTCCCGGAGAGATTAATTTTTTTGATGATATGACAGGAGTTGAGTTTCTTCATTTCATAGAGAAGTACCGGAAAGTGGGAAGAAGCAGCCGCAAGGATGAACTTTTAGAGTTGTTTGAACTGGATCCCCGGGGAAAGATGAAGAAGATGAGTAAGGGAATGAAGCAGAAGCTGGGAATCGTGGCGGCTTTGATGCATGATCCGCAGATATTGATTCTGGATGAGCCGACCAGCGGACTGGATCCTCTGATGCAAGGAAGATTTGTGGATCTGATAGCGGCGGAGAAGGGGAGGGGTAAAACGATTTTGCTGTCCAGTCATATGTTTGAAGAAGTGGAGCGTACCTGCGACCGGATCGGAATTATCCGAAAGGGCCGGCTGGTGGAGGAAGGTCCTGTGGACGCTCTTCGCCAGAGGCATGTGCATCCCTATACCGTAACCCTGGAAACGGAAGAGGCCGCCAGGGCATTTGCCAGCGACTTTGACGGCACTGCTGAGGGCAGGTTTGTGACGGTGGCGAAAAAGCAGAGTCTGGAAGAAATATTTATGGAATATTACGGAGGTGAGGAATGATGAATCTGACGTTGTACCGCCGGGAAATGAAAGGAAGTATCCGCCTTTTTATTATTCTGGCGGCGGTACTTGCTATGTATATTTCTATTATTATCAGTATGTACGATCCCGAAATGACCAAGCTTCTGGATAGCTATGTGGAAATGATGCCGCAGTTGATGTCTGCGGTGGGAATGAGTGCGGGAGCATCTACGTTGATCGGTTTTATGTCCTCGTATCTGTATGGATTTATCCTGTTGATTTTTCCCATGCTGTTTTGTATCTTGAGAGGTCACAGTCTGGTCTGTAAATACATGGACAAAGGTTCCATGGCGGCTCTTGTGGCGGCGCCTGTCAGACGGAGTACCATTGCGTTTACACAGATGATGGTTCTGGTCAGCGGAATCCTGTTGCTTGTGGCATACAGTACGATTCTGGAGATTGGCTGTGCTCATTACTATTTCCCAGGCGAATTGGATACGGGAGAATTGCTTTCACTAAATGGAGGGCTGCTCTGCCTTCAGTTGTTCATCGGCGGCGTGTGTTTTCTCGCGTCCTGCATATTCTCGGAATCTAGATACAGCATAGGATTCGGAGCAGGCATTCCAATTTTCATGTATGTGCTGCAGATGCTTGCGAACACTGGCGGGAAAGCAGAAAATGCAAAGTATTTCACGTTTTTTACACTGTTTGATCCGGGAAGAATCATAGCCGGCCACAAAGAAGCGTTGACTGGCAGCGTGATTTTACTGGCAGGAGCCATTCTACTGTATAGTTTGGGGATTGTGATATTCTCAAAAAAGGATCTCCATATTTAGAAAAAGCAAGAAAAACAGGGAACTGAAAAAAGCTCTCTGTTTTTCTTGCTTTTCCTATTATTGAGGGATGTTTTCTTTTGTATAGATCCGGTTCAGAATCTGAGCCATTTCATCGACAGATTCCTGATATCCGCCATATGCCCAGCCGATATAGAGATTATAAAGAGCTCCGGCAAAGGCAAATAGCTCATATTCGTTGCTTTGGTCTGGCAGATGCCATTTGTTTACAATATAGAATGTAAGTTTCTGCAAAAGTATGGTGCCAAAGCCGCACCGGAAGACTCCTTCAAGAAAATCTTTATAGTGGGAGAAATATTGAAAGCAGTGTTTCAAGCGGACAAGGTCGTAGTAATTTTTGCTGTCAGGAAAGTTGGGTTCTTCTTTCTGATATAAAGCAAGAATATCATCCAGACAGCTGCTGAAGACATCTTCCTTGGATGTGTAATTCCGGTAAAATGTCATTCTGGATACGCCGGCCAGCTTGGTCAGCTCTGAGATGGAAATGGAGCTGAGAGGTTTTGATTTCGTCAGACGCAGCAAAGCATCTACGATACATTCTCTTGCAAATAGATTGGCATTATTTTTTCGCTCCTGGCTCATAGATATACCTCCCAAAAGTTGTTACAACTGCGGTGAGAATGTAACAGTTGTTACAGATAGCATTGATAAATTTATCTACAAGTGTTACAATTTGTAACACTATTGTAATGTTTTTGAAAAGAAAAAACAAGGGGATCAGTTGTTTTATGGAGGGATTTATGCGGACTGCTATTATGACAGATACGAATTCAGGATTGAATCATACAGAAGCTGCCAGCCTGGGAGTTTTTGTGATTCCGATGCCTGTTATCATCGATGAACAGACATTTTTTGAAGGAGAAACGATTGCGGAAAGGGACTTCTATGAAGCACTCTGTTCCGGCAGAAAAGTGACTACGTCCATGCCTGCGCCGGGAGACCTGCTGGAACGGTGGGATTCTGTTCTGGAACAAGGGTATGATGAGATCGTATATATACCCATGTCCAGTGGATTGAGTAATTCCTGTCAGGCGGCAACTGTGCTGGCAAAAGAATATGGGAAAAAGGTGTACGTTGTGGATAACCATCGAATCTCTGTACCGCTGAAAGAATCTGTCTATACTGCACGAAAACTGGCACAGCAGAATGTGTCCGGAGAAGAGATTAAAGAATATCTGGAACAGGATGGGTTAAACGCATCTATTTATATAGCTGTGGATACGCTGGAGTATCTGAAAAAGGGCGGAAGAGTGACTCCGGCAGGAGCAGCGCTTGCGTCTGCTTTGAACATTAAGCCTGTGTTGACGATACAGGGAGAAAAACTGGACTCTTACGCCAAGGCCCGTGGGATGAAAAAAGCATTGAAACGGATGATTGAGGCGCTGGATGATGAGATTCATCACCGGTTTGCGGACGCTTCGCCTCAGGAGCTGCCGATTGGTATTGCCGGTACGATGTTGTCTGAAGAGAAGATCGAGAATCTTATCAAGACGGTACAGTCTGCTTTTCCAGATCATTCGGTTCATTACGAACCGTTGTCAATTAGTATCGGATGCCATATCGGGCCACAGGCATTTGGCCTGTCAGTAACCAGGATATGAATGGAACGGAAAAATGGATAAGAACAAACCGGTTCTTGACAGGCTGAAATATCGGGAATATACTAAGTGTTGAAATAATAAGAAAACTTAGTATCAAATGGGGTGATGGAAATGGAGACATTGCACTATCTGTTGATGAAGTCACATTCTGTTTTGAACCGCCGGATCGTATCGGAAGCGGGCAAGGTCGGTCTGACTTCCGGACAGCCGAAGATTCTGGAATATCTCTGGCGTTACGGAGAGAATAACCAGAAAGCAATTGCGGATTACTGTGAGATCGAACAGGCTACGGCAGGGACCATATTGACGGGGATGGAGGCCGCTGGACTGATCACGCGCGAAAGGCGTGAGGGGAACCGGCGGTCTTTGTATGTAAGGCTGACAGAACAGGGGGTATCCGCGGCAAAACGAATGGAACAGATTTTCCGGGACCAGGAAGAGCTGGCCTGCATCCGGATGGAGAGGGAAGAAATCCGGCAGCTACGGGAACTGCTGGACAAGTTCTGTATATCTTTAGGATGCGCAGAGGAGGCGAACTCCCATGAAGCATAGGCAGTTGTTATTCAGATATCTGCTGCTGTGCGCCGGACTTGTGATCATGGCCTTTGGAGTGGCGTTTTCCATTCAGGCAGAGCTGGGAACTTCCCCCATATCCAGTCTCCCTTATGTTCTGAGCCTTCTGACGCCGCTAACCGTGGGTACTGCCACCATCGTTATGCATGTGACGTTGATTCTGCTGCAGATCCTGTTGTTGCGGAGCAGGTTTCAGCCGGTACAGCTGATGCAGTTTCCGGTGGCGCTGCTGTTTGGTTATCTGACAGACTTTGCTTTGTGGGTTATTGGGAATGTGCATGCAGAGTCTTATCTGGGTTCCTGGCTCCTGTGCCTTCTGGGGATCCTGCTGGTGGGAATCGGAGTCAGCTTTGAAGTGAACGCGGGAGTCGTTACGCTGGCAGGAGAAGGTATGGTACTGGCGGTCTGCCAGACCTTTCATCTGCCCTTTCCGAAGACCAAGATCGGATTTGATTGTACATTAGTAGGAATTTCCGTAATATTAAGTCTGGTATTTCTGGGCCGTCTTGCAGGAGTCAGAGAAGGAACAGTGGCTGCGGCGCTATGCGTAGGTTTGGTGGCAAAGCAGATGGGGAATTGGATTGTAGAGCGAATTACAATCCGATGTTTTAGATAAAGAAGACAGAATACAGAAGGATATGCTATACTGAACAAAATGAATTCAGAAAAGGTGGAGAACAGATGTCAGAAATATGCAGCCTTTGTCCGAGGGAATGCGGAGCAGACCGGCAGGCAGGGGCATATGGAATCTGCGGCGTATCCGGTGAGAAGATCAAGATTGCAAGGGCGGCGCTGCACAGATGGGAGGAACCCTGTATCTCCGGCGATACAGGTTCCGGCGCCGTCTTTTTTTGTGGCTGTCCTTTGAAATGTGTCTATTGTCAGAACCGGGAGATTGCACATGCAAAAACTGGGATCGAGGTCAGTGTAAATAGACTTGCTAAGATTTTTATAGATCTGCAGCAGCAGGGAGCGGCAAACATTAATCTGGTAACTCCGACCCATTATACACCTCAGATTGTGGAAGCGGCGGAGCGGGCAAGAAAAACCGGGCTGAAGGTTCCTTTTGTCTACAATTGCAGCGGCTATGAGAAAGTGGAGACGCTGAAGCTGTTGGAAGGAATCGTGGATGTTTACCTGACAGATTTCAAATACATGGAAACTGATCTGGCGGACCGCTATTCCAGGGCGCCGGATTACCCGGATGCAGCGAAGGCGGCGCTTGAAGAGATGGTAAGACAGGCGGGATCTCCAGTATTTGATGAGCAGGGAATGTTAATGCGGGGCGTGATTGTCCGGCATTTATTACTTCCTTCCTGCGTCAGAAATGGAAAAGCTGTCGTAAAATATGTTCATGAAACGTATGGCGATCAGGTACTGCTCAGCCTGATGAATCAATATACACCGATGGAGTCAGGTACAGCTATTTATCCGGAACTCGGACGCAAAGTGACTAAAAAGGAATATGAGAAACTGGTGGACTATGCATTGAATCTGGGAGTCGGACAGGGATATATCCAGGAAGGCGATACGGCAAAAGAAAGTTTTATACCGGATTTTGACGGAACGGGAATCATAAAATAAAAACCGGACAGGCAGGTTATGTTACCAGAATGGAAACAGACGGATCCGGATAAAATCTGGATGATAGGATGAAAAGGTATTATGGTTGGCAGTGGTATTTAAAAGTGTATATTATATAGTTCTTACCAGAAAGATCAGGGAGATGGAAGAAAATGGATACGAATAAAATCAGAATCAGAACCGTCACGGAAGACGATGCAGACAGTTTGCTTGCGATTTATGCGCCTTATGTCAGGAAAACCGCGATCACGTTTGAATATGAAGTGCCTGATGTTTCAGAATTCCGGGAACGGATCCGGCACACACTGCAAAAATATCCTTATATTGCCGCGGAGTATGAAGAAAATATCCTTGGATATGCCTATGCGGGGACCTTTATCGGGCGTGCCGCCTGCGACTGGAGCGTGGAAGTGTCCATTTATCTGAGAGAGGATGTAAAAAACAGGGGGCTTGGGAGACTGCTGTATGATACCTTGGAAAGACTTTTAAAACTGCAGAACATCCAGAATGTAAACGCGTGTGTTGCCTGTACCAATACGGAGGATGAATACCTGACCAATAACAGTATACAGTTCCATCAGCATATGGGCTATCGTCTGGTAGGAAGATTTGACCGGTGCGGATACAAATTCGGGCGATGGTACGATCTGGCATGGCTGGAAAAGCATATCGGAGCGCACGAAGCAGAACCGGAACCGTTTATTCCGTTTCCACGGATTGTTCGGCCGCCGGTTCTGTGATTGCGTTGTCATACAGCTGGAGGCCGGTCATGTCCTTGATTTCGTCGGTTTCAAAATGATGATAAAAATAAAAGTCCATGGGAGTTTGTTCCCCGTCTTTCAGATAGTAATACCCGTACTGGACTGTGCCGTCTGTCTGGGGGTAGGGATAATCTGTATAATCATAGGAAATCTCATAACTGCATCCGTCCATACCGGTAAAGGAGTAATGGCCCGGGTTCCCTTCCGGGGCGAAGCCTTCCTGCAGCAGGATCTCGTACAGTGCTCCATAACTGATTCCGTAATAGAAGGGGTTAGCGATGATATTATCGTAGCATTCGATGGATCCGTCGGCTCTTTGGATGCGGACTCTGAATTCGTAATCTTTCAGTGCGTGTTCTAACTGGTCTGCTGGCAGGTTTTCATAGGTACCGGGGTAGCGGTATTCCATTGCCATCTGTATGTAACTGTTCAGCATTTCGGAATAATCGGCCATTTCATCTGTCCATCCCCAGGTGTCACCCTGGGTCCATTCATGGCTTGTCGCGTTCCGTACAGGATGAAGGTATTGAAACTGGTAACGGACAGACAGATCCGGCTGCTGGATTTTGCGGAAGTAAAGCTGCAGCTGCAGAAGGTCTTTCCAGAGTTCTTTTAAGCCATTTTCATCGGTGAAGCTGCCGGAGATACCGGCGGAATAAATGCCGTCTTCTATGTCCAGATCGATGCTCAGGGCGGGCGTTTCCGGCAGATCCTTTTTGATAAAATACAGGAAGGCAGAATCATAGTCGTCTTCCAGCCGGTTAGCCATCCATTCGGCAGACCAGTAATAATTGTCGATAATATGAAATGTCATGCCGGTGTGATTGTCTTTTGCCGCCCAGATCCTGTCATCGTATCCATCATCATCTGTCCGGATACGATACTCGTCTGATACGGTAAAATCATGGAGGCCAACATTCTGCCGTACATATTTTTCAATATCTTCTTTTGTATAATTCGTAGTACATCCGGTCATAAAAAGGATGCAGATCAGAAATAGTAGAATCACAGAGCAGTTATATCTTTTTTTCATGTTTCCCCCGTCATTAATTTTTTTGTTATTATAGCAGAAACCGGAAAGTATTGCCATATGCAGTCCCGGCAGATGAACAGGAAAGAAAATGTGGCATATATATAATAAAAAAGAGGGATTGTTGTCATGAATGATTGTCATTTTGTAAATTCAGAGGACAGAGGACCGGAGGCTTGTGCGTTTTCTGTGGAAAAGGCGGCCGCCGGCAATGCATACTTTCGAAAAGCTGTCTGGACCGGTTGTTATCTGCAGATGACGGTAATGTGCGTTCCACCGTGTAGGGACATTGGAGAAGAGATCCATCCGGATACAGACCAGTTTATCCGGATCGAACAGGGAACTGCAGTGGTCAAGATGGGAAAATGTCAGAACCGGCTAGATTATCAGAAGAAACTATGCCGGGGTGACGGAATGTTTGTGCCGGCCGGTATCTGGCATAATATCATCAACAACGGATGCGGTCCGCTGAAGGTATCCTCCATCTATGCGCCGCCTCATCATCCGGCGGGAACGCTACAGCGGATGAAAGAAGAGGCATAGCGGGCCTGAACATGGCGTGTGATTATCAGAATTTAGCAAGGTGCCTGGTAGGATATCCGGCGCCTTGTTTTGTGCTGGCGACAATTAAAAATCCGGGAAAAGATAGAAAGAATAATTTTGATAATAGCTTTGAATCTGATAAAGTAAGATGTAAGAAAAATAAAAATGGAAGAAAGAGGAGATGTCCATGATTCAGGAAGAAAAGAAACAACTAAGAAAACAAATGAAACAGAAGAGAAATGAACTGGAAACTGCATATTGTGAAAAAGCGGACCGTCAGATTATGGAGAAGATTATAACTTCGGAAGAATATAAGAAAGCTTCTATGATTTTCTGTTATGTAAGTATGGAGAAAGAAGTGGATACGTTTTCTATATTGAAAACGGCTCTGAGAGACCGAAAAGGGGTATGCGTTCCAAAGTGCATGGAGAAGGGGCGGATGGAAGCATTTCAGATTCGAAAGATGGAAGATCTTCAACCGGGGAACTTTGGGGCTCTGGAACCGTCTGTTTCCTGTGACTATGTTTCGCCAGAGAAAATAGATTTTGTGTTGATTCCCTGTCTTACTTGTGACAGAGAAGGGAACCGTCTTGGATATGGAGGGGGGTATTATGACCGATACTTGAAGCGGAGCAGATTTCTAAAAGCGGTATTGTGCAGGGAAGATGTTCTGTCGGAAAAGGTTCCGTCGGAAAATACAGATTGCAGGATGGACGTTGTAGTAACAGAGAAGGGATGGATGAAAGTTTAGGGGAGATTTAGTATGGGCTTAAATATTACATATGTAGTATTGAATGCCGGGTGATTTGTTGCCAAAGCTTTTCAATAATAGTATAAATTTATAAAAATTGTTATAAAAAACGATAAAAATTGCTTGTCAAATTATTAACGATATGATACTATGATAAAAAATTATCAATTTTGAAAGGAAAGGAAAATTATGAGCAGTAAGATCACTATTATCGGCGCAGGAAGTGTCGGAGCTACAATCGCATACAAATTATCCGGTGAAGATTTTGCTTCTGAGATTGTACTTATTGACATCAACAAGGAAAAGGTAGAAGGAGAAGTGATGGATATCAAACAGGGTACCTGTTTCCGCAATCCAATTTCCATCATTGCCGGAGATTATGAAGATGCAGTTGGATCGGATATTGTCATCATCACTTCCGGAATCGCGCGTAAGCCTGGACAGACCAGAATTGAACTTACACAGACAAACGTGAATATTATCAAAGAAATTACTCCAGAGATTGTAAAAGCAGCGCCAAATGCTTTATATATTATCGTCAGCAATCCGGTTGACGTATTGACCTATGTGTTTACCAAGATTTCAGGACTTCCAGAAAACCAGATCATCGGTTCCGGTACAATCCTGGATACGGCAAGGCTTCGCCAGGGATTATCGGAACATTTCCATGTGGCGCAGAAAAATATTCATGCGTACGTGTACGGCGAGCATGGTGATTCCTCCTTTGTTCCATGGTCCGGAGCAGATATTTCTACTGTAAATATTGATGATTATTATGAGACGATGAAGGCAAACGGTATTGAGATTGAAGAATTGGATAAAGCTGCGATGGAAGAGCATGTGCATAAATCCGGCGGGCAGGTCATTGCCAAGAAGGGTGCTACCTTCTATGCGATTTCGATTGCGGTGGTTTATCTGTGTAACATGGTGCTTGCGGCTTCTGATTCGGTTGCAACGGTCTCCTCTATGATGCATGGAGAGTACGGAATTGAAGATGTGTGTCTGAGTACGTTGACTTTGGTAGGCCCTCATGGTGTGCAGGGCAAGATTCCGATGCGTCTGACGGATGAAGAGGTTGCCAAGCTGAAAGCAAGCGCAGATGTACTGAAGTCAGTGATCGCTCAGTTAGATATTTAAGATTATGGAGACAGACAAGGAGGGAGAACTATGAAATACAGTTATTATCCCGGCTGTACCTTGAAAAATAAGGCAGAAGATCTGGATGCTTACGCCAGAGCTTCTGCCAAAGCATTGGGATTTGAACTGGAAGAGATCAGTGAGTGGCAGTGCTGCGGCGGTGTATATCCACTGGGAAGCGACGAGATAGCCACCAAGCTCTCTTCCGTTCGTGCGTTAAACGACGCAAAAGAAAAGGGACAGGACTTGGTTACTTTATGTTCTGCTTGTCATCATGTGCTGAAACGAGTGAATGACGATATGAAGAATGTGGAAGATATCCGGACCAGAGCCAATAATTATATGGGGCTGGAAGAACCTTATGCCGGAGAAACAAAGGTGCTGCATTTTCTGGAGGTGCTGCGGGACAGGATTGGTTTTGATGTGCTAAAAGAAAAAGTAACAAATCCGCTGACGGGGAAGAAGATCGGCGCATATTACGGATGCCTTTTGCTTCGTCCTGGTAAGATCCTGGCATTCGATAATCCGGAGAATCCGAAGGTTATGGAAGACTTCATCCGTGCCATTGGTGCGGAACCAGTGATTTATCCGTATCGGAATGAGTGCTGCGGCGGATATATCTCTTTGAAAGAACCAGATATGGCAAACGAGATGTGTAAGAAGATCGAGAACAGCGCTCAGGGATTCGGTGCAGATATGCTGATTACAGCCTGTCCGCTGTGCATGTATAATCTGAATAAAAATAATAATGAGAACCTGCCGGTTTATTATTTTACAGAATTACTGGCAGAGGCGCTCGGTGTGAAAGGTGAGGTGAAGGAGCAGTGACGACAAAGAAAAAACAGGCGGAACTGATCAAAGAGATCAGCGGCGTCAATCCCCTGAAGTGTATGAAGTGTGGAAAATGCTCCGCATCCTGTCCGTCTTATAATGAAATGGATATTAAACCACATCAGTTTGTGTCTTATGTTATTAACGAAGACATCGAATCGCTGGTACAGTCTAAGTCATTGTGGAAATGCCTTTCCTGTTTTGCCTGCGTGGAGAGATGTCCCCGTGATGTAAAACCGGGTAAACTGATTGACGCTGCAAGGCAGATCGTGATTCGTGAAAAGGGACAGGATTATCTGACTCCCGACGAGATTCCGGAACTGCTGGATCCGGAAACACCGCAGCAGTTGCTGGTCAGCGCATTCAGAAGGTACAGGAGGTGATAGAAGGTGCAGAGGATCGGAGTATTTGTCTGTCATTGCGGAAGTAATATTGCCGCAACGGTAGACGTGAAGAAAGTAGCAGAGATGGCATTGAAGGAGCCTGGAGTAGTCCATGCGGAAGATTACCAGTATATGTGTTCCGAAGCAGGACAGGAAAAGATCCGTACTGCCATTCAGGAAAAGAAACTGACAGGAATCGTCGTATGTTCCTGTTCGCCGCGGATGCATGAAACTACATTCCGTAATGCGGCAGACCGCGCCGGACTGAATCCGTATATGGTCGAGATCGCAAATATCCGGGAGCATTGTTCCTGGATTCATAAAGATATAGAGGAGGCAACGAAGAAGGCCGTAATCCTGATGCGTGCAGCCGTTGCCAAAGTAAATCTGAACACGCCGCTGAAACCGGGAGAGAGCCGCGTTACCAAACGTGCTCTGGTAATCGGAGGCGGTATTGCAGGAATCCAGACGGCACTGGATATTGCTGATGCCGGATATCCTGTGGATATCGTGGAGAAGACTCCAAGTATCGGAGGAAGAATGTCCCAGCTGGACAAGACCTTCCCCACATTGGACTGTTCCGCATGTATCCTGACCCCGAAGATGGTGGAGGCGAGCGCCCACGAAAATATTACCATTTATACATATAGTGAAGTAGAAAAAGTATCCGGTTTTGTAGGTGACTTTACCGTAGATATCCGTAAAAAGGCAAGAAGCGTGGATATGTCCAAATGTACCGGATGCGGAGTCTGTCAGGAAAAATGTCCCAGCAAAAAAACTCCAAGTGAATTTAACCGGGGACTGAATAACAGAAGCGCCATCTACACGCCGTTTGCCCAGGCGATTCCGAATGTTCCAGTGATTGACCGGGAAGCTTGCATCAAGTTTAAGACGGGAAAATGTGGAATTTGTTCTAAAGTCTGTCAGGCAGGGGCCATAGACTATGAACAGAAAGATGAGATTATTACAGAAAAATACGGCGCTATTGTAGTAGCCACCGGCTTTGATATGATCAAACTGGATAACTATGATGAATATGCCTATAGCCAGAGCAAGGATGTAATTACATCTTTGGAACTGGAACGTGTCATGAACGCGGCTGGACCAACCAAAGGACATCTGGAGCGTCTGTCTGACGGAAAAGCTCCGAAGGAAATTGTATTCATCCAGTGTGTGGGAAGCCGCTGCGCAGACAATAGAGGAAAGAGTTATTGTTCCAAGATCTGCTGTATGTATACGGCAAAACATGCCATGCTGATCCGGGATAAGTATCCGGATGTGAATGTGACAGTGTTCTATATTGATGTGCGTACACCAGGTAAGAATTTTGATGAATTTTATCGTAGAGCTGTAGAAGAATATGGCGTTAACTATATCAAAGGACAGGTAGGAAAGGTCATTCCCCAGCCGGATGGAAAGCTTCTGGTGCAGGGAGCAGATCTTCTGGATAACAAACAGATCCTGAAGGAAGCGGATATGGTAGTCCTTGCGGCAGCTATCGAACCGAATCCGGATGTCAGAGAGATTGCAACCATGCTGACGGCAAGTATCGATACCAATAACTTCCTGACAGAAGCACATGCAAAACTTCGTCCTGTAGAATCGCCTACGGCAGGAATCTTTCTGTCTGGTGTCTGCCAGGGACCGAAAGATATTCCAGAAACCGTATCCCAGGCGGGAGCTGCAGCGGTTAAGGCAATCGGACTGCTGGCGAAAGATAAGCTGATGACCAATCCATGTACCGCTCACTCAGATGAGCTTCTGTGTAATGGATGTTCCCAGTGTGCAAACGTATGTCCTTATGGAGCAATCAGCTATGAAGAGAAGGAAGTGAATGATCACGGAATCCGGGAGACCAGACGCATTGCGGTTGTCAATGACGCATTGTGCCAGGGCTGCGGAGCATGTACCGTAACATGTCCGTCCGGAGCTATGGACCTGCAGGGATTCTCGAACAGACAGATTCTAGCGGAGGTGGATGCGATATGTCGATAGAAGCAAAAGAAGAATTCAGACCAAAGATTGTGGCGTTCTGCTGTAACTGGTGTAGTTATGCGGGCGCTGACCTGGCGGGAAGCAGCCGTCTGTCCTATCCGGCAGATGTAAAGATCATCCGTGTTCCCTGTTCCTGCCGTGTAAATCCCATGTTTATTCTCCGGGCTTTTGAAAAAGGCGCTGACGGTGTAATCATGTGCGGATGCCATCCGGGAGACTGTCATTATACGTCCGGTAACTTTTATGCCAGAAGGAGAATGACCCTTTTATTCTCTATGTTGGATTATATCGGAGTGGAAAATGGACGTACCCGTGTAGAATGGGTATCCGCGGCAGAGGGTGTGAAATTTTCACAGACCATGCATGAGTTTGTAGATAAGATCCGCTCCCTCGGAAAGAATGTAAGATTGGAGGATTTAAGATGCAGGAATTAATCAACCGAGCGAAAGAGCTTCTGGCAGACGGCAGTGTAGCCAGAGTGCTTGGATGGAAAGCCGGAGACCTGCCTTACAATCCGGAGCCGGCTTATTTTGAGAAAGAAGAAGACTTTGCAGATTTTGTATATAACGGTTTCTGCGGAGCAAATCTGAGTAAATATATGATTGAGGCTTCCAAACTGGAAGGGAAAACACTGGTTTGTCTGAAACCCTGTGATACCTACAGTTTCCAACAGCTGATGAAAGAACACCGTGTAGACAGGGAGAAAGCTTATATCATCGGTGTGGGATGCAAAGGTAAGCTGGATATTGAGAAGATCCGTGCCATGGGAATCAAGGGAATTCAGAGCATATCCGGCGCAGAGATCGAAGAGGAAGCAGATACGCTTGCGATCCAGACTATTTATGGAGAGAAGACCTGTGCTTATGGGGACGCTATGTTGGAGAGATGCCATGTATGTAAAGGCAAGGAGCATATGATCTATGACGAGCTGATCGGCGAATCCAAAGAGACGAAGGATGCCGACCGGTTTACAGAGGTTGAAAAGATCGAGGCCATGAGTCCGGAGGAAAAGTTCGCGTATTTCCAGAAGGAATTAAGCAAATGTATCCGCTGCAACGCCTGCCGTAACGTATGTCCGGCCTGCAGCTGCCGGAAATGTGTCTTCGACAGTACAAAATTTGACAGTGCACAGAAGGCGAATGTGGATTCTTTTGAAGAGAAAATGTTCCATATTATCCGTGCCTTCCATGTGGCCGGAAGATGTACGGACTGCGGTGAGTGCAGCAGAGTCTGTCCGCAGGGGATTCCGCTTCATCTGTTCAACCGCAAGTTTATCAAAGATATCAATGAATTCTACGGAGAATATCAGGCGGGAGCAGATATGGAAGAAAGAGGGCCTCTCACCAGTTATGTATTCGAAGATGTTGAGCCTGGAATCGTGGCAGAAAGGAGATAATGTATGTACAAGATAGCAAAAGAAAATCTGACGGCATTATTTCAGAAGATTGCCGCAGAACAGGAATTATACCTGCCGGTGAAGACTGCCGGACAAGTGAATTTCGGCGTTTGGAGTGAAGACGCAGAGGTAGATCTTGATACATTGAAAAGCGTAAAATCTCCAAAAGACGTTTTCTTCCCTCAGAGCGAGAACTTGTATACCTGTGTGAAAGATGGGAAGAAGATCAGTATCGAACCGGAATGCCTGAAAGAACAGGATTTTGTGGTTTTTGGCATGAAAGCCTGTGATATCAAGGGAATAGAGGTGCTGGACAAAGTGTTCCTGGCAGATCCCATAGATACTTTTTATGCTGCCAGAAGGGAGCATGGAATCATCGTTGCTATGGCCTGCCATGAGCCGGAAGAAACCTGTTTTTGCAAGGTGTTTGGAGTGGATGCGGCTGATCCGGCGGCAGACGTGGCTGTATGGATGATCGAAGGAGACCTTTGCTGGAAACCGCTTACGGAAAAAGGGGAGACACTGACTGCTAAGGTTGCAGATCTGTTGATTCCAGACGATGATGCGGATGCGAAAGTAGAAGAAGAAAAGGGCAAGATTCGTGGAATTATTGAAAAACTTCCCTATTCAAATCTTTCACTGGAAGGATGGAACGGGGATGTACTTATGGAAAAATTCGATTCTCCAGTCTGGGAAGAATTGTATAAACCATGTCTGGCGTGCGGTACCTGCACCTTTGTATGTCCGACTTGCCAGTGTTACGATATCAAGGATTATGACACGGGACATGGGGTAAAACGTTACCGCTGCTGGGATTCGTGTATGTATTCCGATTTTACCATGATGGCTCACGGTAATAACCGTAATTCCCAGAAAGAACGTTTCCGTCAGAGATTTATGCATAAACTGGTATATTTCCCAGCCAACAATGACGGAATGTATTCCTGTGTGGGATGTGGAAGATGCGTGGAAAAATGTCCGTCAGCGCTGAATATTGTAAAGGTAGTGAAAGCATTTCAGAAACAGGGAGGTGAGCAGTAATGAGCGAATGTACCTGCCACAAGAATTATAAACTGGACACTTTGATTCCCCAGGTGGGAATTATTACCGATATCCGGGAAGAGACGCCGGACGTAAAAACCTTCCGTGTGAATGCTCCGGAAGGCGGAAAACTGTTTGAACATATGCCGGGACAGTGTGCAATGCTGTGTGCGCCCGGAATCAGCGAAGGTATGTTTTCCATTACTTCTTCGCCTACGAATAAAGAATATCAGGAGTTCAGCATTAAGAAATGTGGGATGCTGACCGATTATCTCCACAGTCTGGAAGTCGGGGATGAAATCACCGTCCGTGGACCTTATGGTAATCATTTCCCGGTAGAGGATGAACTGAAAGGAAAGAACCTGCTGTTTATTGCAGGTGGTATCGGTCTTGCTCCGCTGCGTTCCGTGATCAACTATGTACTGGATAACCGTGAGAATTACGGAACGGTAGATATTGTTTACGGATCCCGCTCCGCGGATGATCTGGTGCAGCTCAAAGAGATCCAGGAAGTGTGGATGAAAACAGAGGGCGTGAATGTATATCTTACGATCGACCGTGAACAGGAAGGCTGGGACGGCCATGTGGGATTCGTGCCGAACTATGTGAAAGAACTTGGTTTCGATGTGAACAAGACTGCTCTGGTCTGCGGACCGCCGATCATGATCAAATTCGTTCTGGCCGGCTTGGAAGAACTGGGATTTTCGAAGGATCAGGTATACACCACTCTGGAACTTCGTATGAAGTGCGGAGTCGGCAAATGTGGAAGATGCAACATCGGATCAAAGTATGTATGTAAAGACGGTCCGGTATTTCGGTGCGACGAGATCGATGAGATGCCGAATGAATACTAGGAAAGGAAGTAATCTCATGGAAAATATGGTAAATGTATATTTTTTCGGAAAGAAATACAGTGTGCCCGCTGATCTTACGATCATGACTGCCATGGAATATGCAGGGTATACATTAAAAAGAGGATGCGGATGCCGGCATGGATTCTGCGGAGCGTGCGCAACCATTTATAGAATTAAAGGAAAGAACGAACTGAAAACATGTCTGGCTTGTCAGACACAGGTGGAAGAAGGAATGTATGTGGCAAGTATTCCGTTCTTTCCCACAGATAAAAGAACTTATGATATCGAAGAGATCCGTCCGGAACAGAGAGTTATGATGGAACTCTATCCGGAGATCTACAGCTGTATCGGATGTAATGCCTGTACCAAAGCCTGTACCCAGGACCTGAACGTTATGCAGTATATCGCTTATGCACAGAGAGGAGACTTCGAAAAATGTGCGGAAGAATCTTTTGACTGCGTAGGCTGCGGATGTTGTTCCGTAAGATGTCCTGCCGGCATCTCTCATCCGATGGTTGGCCTGCTGGCAAGAAGACTGACAGGCAAGTATATTGCACCGGAAACCGAGCATCTGAAAAACCGTGTGGAAGAGATCCACAGCGGCGCATACGATGATCTGATCGAGCAGATCATGGAAAAGCCCATTGAAGAGATGCAGGAGCTTTATAATTCTAGAGAGATCGAGAAATAGGAGGGATGATCATGTTTACACCGGAAATGATGGAATCCGTGAAGAAAGTGGAAGCCACCAGAGCAGAACGTATGGCAAACGAGCCAAGACGTATGACGGCAGAAGAAAAGGATACCCTTCTGAAGGCTTTCCATCCGGATTACAAAGAAGATGCATTTAAAGAGATTAAAATCGGACCCAATAAAGGACAGAAGGCGCCGGAAGAGCTGGTACACCTTCTTCACTCCAATAGCCGGATCCTGACAGAAGATGTAGACCTGAATAAGGTGGACTATGATGTGGACGTTCTGGTAATCGGCGGCGGCGGGGCTGGAGCCTCTGCGGCTATTGAGGCAAATGAAGCAGGAGCAGATGTTATGATCGTGACGAAGCTCAGGATCGGTGATGCCAATACCATGATGGCAGAAGGCGGTATCCAGGCGGCGGATAAGGAAAACGACTCTCCGGTTCAGCATTATCTGGATGCTTTCGGCGGCGGACACTTTGCCGCAAGGCCGGAACTGTTAAGAAGACTGGTCATGGAGGCGCCCGATGCGATCCAGTGGCTGAACAAACTGGGCGTGATGTTTGACAAAGACGAGACCGGGCGTATGATCACTACCCACGGCGGCGGAACATCCAGAAAACGTATGCATGCCTGCAAAGATTATTCCGGGGCAGAGATTATGCGTACTCTCAGAGACGAAGTATTGAACCGTAAGATCCCGGTTGTGGAATTTACATCCGCAGTGGAGCTGATCAAAGATGAAAAAGGACAGGTGGCCGGAGCTGTTCTTCAGAATATGGAAACGGATGATTACCTGGTGGCGAGAGCAAAGACTGTCATTATTGCTACCGGCGGAGCTGGGAGGATGCATTACCAGAATTTCCCTACATCCAACCATTACGGAGCAACTGCTGACGGACTGATTCTGGGATATCGTGCGGGGGCGTCGCTGCTCTATCAGGATACGATCCAGTATCATCCTACAGGTGTGGCGTATCCTTCACAGATTTTTGGAGCGCTGGTTACGGAGAAGGTACGTTCTCTGGGAGCCATGCTGGTGAATGCAGAAGGAGAAGCGTTCATGCATCCTCTGGAGACACGTGACGTATCTGCAGCGTCTATTATCCGCGAGTGTACTGCGAGAGGAAAGGGTGTAACCACTCCGATTGGAAGCGGTGTATGGCTGGATACTCCGATGATTGAACTGATCGGCGGAGAAGGAACGATTGAGAAACGGATTCCTGCTATGCTTCGTATGTATCTGAACTACGATATTGATATGAGAAAAGTTCCGATCCTGGTATATCCTACTTTGCATTATCAGAATGGCGGCTTGGAGATTGGAGGAGATGGATTTACAAAAGCAATCGATAATCTTCTGGTTGCCGGAGAAGCTGTTGGAGGAATTCATGGAAGAAACCGTCTGATGGGCAATTCCCTTCTGGATATTATCGTATTCGGACGGAATGCAGGAAAAGCAGCTGCCGCAAAAGCGAAAGATGTGGAACTTGGCACCATGAATCTGGATCATGTAGCCGTATATGCAGAAGAACTGAAAGAAGCAGGAATCGATACCGGAGATGTGTCTCCGTTGCTGCTTCCGAAATACGCAAGGCATGAGAGATAGACAGACCGGATGGAATGTGAGAGAATAAGGAAGGAATAGAAGATGAGTATTATTAGATGGTTTTGGGACAGTGTGATGGTCAACACGCTGATGATCGTATTTTTGATCGCTGTCATCGGCTATCTGGTGGGCAGTATCAAGATTTGCGGAATTGAGCTGGGAACGGCTGGTATTCTGCTGGTGGCGTTGGTGTTCGGACACTTTGGATTTGAGGTCCCGGATCTGGTCCGGGAACTGGGTCTGATCTGTTTTGTCACCTCCGTCGGGTTTATTGCCGGACCCAAGTTTTTCCGGAACTTTAAGCTGAATGCCAAATCCTATATATTACTAGGCGTGATTATTATCGCTGCAGGCGCGTTGACCTGCAGCGGGATCATTGCTATATTCGGCGTTCCTACGGACGTTTGTGTGGGAATGATGGCGGGCGCTCTGACCAGTACTCCTGGACTGGCGGCGGCTCTGGAAGCAACGAAGTCGGCGGCAGCCTCCGTCGGATATGGAATCGCATACCCCTTTGGAGTGGTCGGTGTTGTTCTGTTTGTTCAGCTGGTACCCAAGATCTTGAAGACGGACATGGCTGCAGAACGGGCAAAATTTGAAGCGGCAGTCAATGTACAGGAAGACGAGTATCATAAGACAAAGAAAGAAGAGCTGTTTTATGCAGACAGTATGGGATTTTTCCCATTTTCCTTGGCGATTGTGTTGGGAATCGTTCTGGCGAAGATTACGATTCCGCTTCCGGGAGGCGCGGTATTTTCTCTTGGAACCTCCGGAGGCCCGCTGATTGCGGGACTGATTCTGGGACATTTTGGGAAAATTGGAAAACTGAGCGTGAAAGTAGAAAAACATGTTCTGGAATGTCTGCGGGAATTTGGGCTGGCTTTATTCCTGATCGGCGCAGGCGTGCAGGCCGGCGCAGGATTTGTAGAGATCTTGAAAGAACAGGGAGTACTGTTATTTGTATATGGAGCGCTGATCACACTGATCCCTATGCTGCTTGGATATCTCTTCGCAGTGAAAGTGCTGAAACTAAGTCTTTTCAATTCCCTTGGCTCTATCTGCGGAGGTATGACCAGTACCCCCGCGTTGGGAACACTGATCCGTGTGACGGAAACCGACGATGTAGCGTCCGCCTATGCGGCTACTTATCCGGTGGCGCTTGTCATGGTGGTGCTGGCATGCCAGTTTATCGGAATCTTTTTATAAATCAGGAGGTAAGGAGTTATGCGTGAAATTCAGGCACAGCAGATTACAGATGTTGTGGAAAAATTATGTATCGAGGCAAACCAGTATCTTCCGGAAGATGTGCAGTGTGCAATCAAAAATTGCCGCGCATGTGAAGATTGGGAAATTGCTCAGGGAGTATTGGATAAGATCATTACGAATTTTGAAATCGCGGAGAAAGAAGATGTTCCGATTTGCCAGGATACAGGTATGGCCTGTGTATTTCTGGAGATCGGACAGGATGTCCATATTGTGGGTGGAGATCTTGCGGAGGCAGTGGATGAAGGTGTACGCCGCGGCTATGATAAAGGATATCTGCGGAAATCAGTGGTAAAAGATCCGGTGCGCAGAGGTAATACCGGAGATAACACGCCGGCTATGCTATATACCGAGATCGTTCCCGGGGAGCAGATCAAGGTTACGGTAGGGCCGAAAGGATTTGGGAGTGAAAATATGAGCCAGATCCGGATGTTCAAGCCTTCAGCCGGACTGCAGGGAATCAAGGATTTCATCATTGAAGCCGTAGAGACGGCCGGACCGAATCCATGTCCGCCGATGGTAGTGGGTGTAGGAATCGGGGGAACTTTCGATAAGGCAGCGCTGCTGGCGAAAAAAGCGCTGATGCGCCCCGTTGATTCTTCCAATCCGGATCCGTTCTATGCAGATCTGGAGAAAGAAATGCTGGAAAAGATCAACGAGCTTGGCATCGGACCTCAGGGATTTGGCGGTAAGACCACTGCTATCGGACTGAATATCGAGACCCTGCCTACCCACATTGCAGGTATGCCATGTGCCATCAATATCAATTGCCATGTAACACGCCATAAAACGGAGGTGATCTAGGATGGAAAAACATATTACATTACCTTTGACAGAAGAAATCGCGAAAACGCTTCATGCCGGTGATACGGTATATCTTACCGGCACTATCTATACATCCAGAGATGCAGGACACAAACGAATGTGCGAGGCACTTGCGAAAGGGGAGAAACTCCCATTTGATCCGCAGGACGCTACCATCTATTATGTGGGACCTACTCCGGCGAAACCGGGACAGGTAATTGGAAGCGCCGGACCTACAACCAGCGGACGTATGGACGCCTATGCTCCCACTATGATGTCAGTAGGCGCCAGAGGCATGATTGGCAAAGGCGCAAGACTTCCGGAAGTGGTAGAGGCTATGAAGAAATACAGCGGCGTATACTTCGGAGCCATCGGCGGGGCAGGAGCTCTGCTGGCAAAATGTATCAAGAAGGCGGAACTGATCGCATATGAGGATCTGGGTGCGGAAGCTCTCCGTAAGCTTTATGTGGAGGAGATGCCTCTGGTTGTCATTATCGACAGTGAGGGCAACAACCTCTATGAAGATGGGAAAAAGGCGTATCTGGAATCCAGAAAATAGAATTAGCATTTTTTTAACTTGAACTGATGCGTCGTACATGCTATACTCCTCCTAAAATCTTATTTTTAGGAGGAGTTATTTTTATGGACGCAGACCCTGCGGGCAACACTATTTTATTCAACTTATTGTTACTTATATTTTTTACATTGATGAACGCATACTTTGCCGGAGCTGAGATGGCGGTGGTGTCGGTGAATAAAACCCGGATCCGGACGCTGGCTTCGGAAGGGAATAAAAAGGCGAAGCGGGTGGAAAGCCTATTTGAAGATTCCACAAAGTTTCTTTCTACGATTCAGGTAGCGATCACATTCGCTGGATTCTATTCCAGTGCTTCTGCTGCGGCCGGACTGGCGCCTTATGTGGCGGAGTGGCTGCGGTCGCTTCAGGTTCCCTACAGCGATGGAATTGCCAGAAATGGATTGACGTTGATACTGATGTTTTTTAATCTGGTGTTTGGAGAGCTGGTGCCTAAGCGGATCGCGCTGCAGAAAGCGGAAATGTTCTGTATGCTGACTGTGATGCCGGTTCATTATATTTCCGTGATCCTGTCGCCGTTTATCAAGCTGCTTTCCGTATCTACAAAACTGGTTCTGAAGCTGCTGCACATGAAGACGGAAGATCAGGAAGAAGCGGTGACAGAAGAGGAGATTAAAGCGCTGCTCAGGATGGGAGCGGAAACAGGAGCTTTCGATGATGAGGAGCGGGAGATGATCGATTCCGTCTTTGCATTTGATGACCGGACGGCCAGGGAGTTGATGGTGCCCAGACGTGAAGTATATATGCTGGACATTCATGAGCCGCTGGATGAAATGATCGATGAGATCCTGGCTGCCAGACATTCCAGAATCCCAGTCTATGAAGAACAGATCGATAATATCATCGGAATACTCTATGTAAAAGATGTGATGATAGAGCTGCGGAAATCGGATGCCGGTCAGATGGATATCCGCGGTATGCTTCACAAACCGTTTTTTGCACCGGAGACAAAGGAAGCGGACGCACTGTTCCGGCAGATGCAGAAGGAGCGGAAGCGTATGGCGGTGTTGGTGGACGAGTACGGAGGATTTTCCGGAATCATCACCATCGAAGATCTGGTGGAAGAGATCATGGGAGACATCAATGAGGAATACGAAGAAGTGAAGCCAAAGATTATTCCGGTTGACCCGCAGACGTATTTGGTAGATGGGGGGATTCTGCTGTGGGATCTGAATGAGGAGCTGGGATTAAAACTGGAGACGTCCAATTATGATACGCTGTCCGGATATCTGGTAGAACAGCTGGGATATATTCCGCAGGAGAATAGCCGGGATGAAGTGGATCTGGCCGAGGAAGGCCTTAGATTCCAGATCGAGGAAGTCAGAGATAACAGGATCACAAAAGTGAGACTGGAGATCAGACCGGAAGCAAAAGAAGAGTAAAAATGAGGAGGCAGAAGCTTACAGGTTTCTGCCTCTTTTTATCGTGACGGGAAGATATTGAATGTTCCAAAGAACGCTCTCCTTTCTGACGTGAACCTCAGCTGGTTTACGGCCGATTGATCAGATCATTTTTTTTACAGAGGATCGAGGAACCAGGCGTACGGGAAGTATGGTCCTCGTTTCTGTTACCGGACGTCCTTCGATCACCGCAATGAGTTTTTCAACAGCAGCCCGGCCCTTTTCAGTAATATCCTGGTGGATGGTTGTAATGGGTGGAGTGACAATCTGTGAGAAATAGTTATCATCAAATCCGGTGATGGAAATATCTTCCGGTATATTCAGCCCTTTTGCCTGAAAGAAATGCATAGCGTCAGAAGCATAATAATCGGACGAAAAGAAAAGGGCTGTATAGCGGTGAAGTTTTTTGTAAAGGTCTTCAAAAGTTTTCTGCCGGCTTATGCGTTCACGAGGTATGGCAAAAATATCCTGTGTGGAAAAAGGAAGATGATATTCCCTCAGCGCACGTTTATGCCCGGCAAGACGGGCCGCGTCTACATCAATTGGATCTTTCCGGTCTGCCAGAAAACAGATTTTTCTATGTCCATTTTCCAGCAGATGGCGGGTAATCAGATATCCGCCCTCTTCATCTTCAATACCAACATTCAGACAATGGGGATGGGAACTGAAGTTATCGATAAAAACGAGAGGAATATCCAGCGCTTCAAGCAGAAATTCGCTTTCCTGTGAATCCACACCGAGAATCACCAGCCCGTCAGTTTTCCAGCTCTGAGCGGTCTTAACGATATTGTCCAGGTGGCCGGTGAGGGACTGTTCCTGTTCTGCTATATAGGTAAGCATATAATAACCCTTCTGGCGGATCTGACGTTCCATGGCTCCGAACAATTCGCTGACATAAGGATCCTGCAGGGCGTTTTTGTCCTCGGTGCTGGGATTGTTAATGATAACTCCGATCAGACGGGAATTATTGCAGGCGATGAGGCGTGCTCCCATATTCATTACATAGTTTTTTTCCTTTAAAATCTTTGTGATTCTGTCGCGTGTGGCGGGCGCCATCTTTTCTGTTTTTCCATGTATTACATTAGAAACGGTAGTAGTACTTACATTTGCCAGATCAGCAATTTCTTTAATTGTAACCATAATGTCTGCTCCTTTTTTTCTATGCAAATAGTGTAACATATTTAAACTTCAATGGCAAAAGAATGAGAATCATAGTAAGTTATGTGCATAACTAAAATGAGTTATATAGTCAAAATGTATGAATTAGGATCTTTGACTTTGTAGAGTGATATTTCTGTTATCAGATTCGGAGTATTATTTCTCTTCTTTCAGTAATATGTAATGTTGGAGTTGCTGATGGAGCGGTAAAGGGGTAAAATAGACGAAAAAGGAGGCACGAGACATATGAAGAAGACTTGGTGGAAAGAAAGTGTTGTATATCAGATATATCCCCGCAGTTTTTGCGACAGTAACCACGATGGGATCGGAGATCTTTCTGGAATTGTATCGAAACTGGATTATCTGAAACTTTTGGGGATTGATGTAATCTGGCTGTGCCCGGTATACCAGTCCCCCAACTGTGATAATGGATACGATATCAGTGACTATCGTAGGATTATGAAAGATTTTGGTACGATGGAGGATTTTGAGCATCTGCTCAAGGAAGCGCACGACAGGGGAATCCGTGTCATTATGGATCTGGTTGTCAATCATACTTCTGATGAGCATCCCTGGTTTGTGGAAAGCAGGAAATCGGAAAAGAATCCTTATCATGATTATTATATATGGAGAGAAGGAAGAGACGGAAAAGAACCAACCAATTGGGAATCCTGGTTCAGCGGACCGGCATGGACCTATTGCAAAGAACGTGACATGTACTATCTGCATGTGTTTGCAGAGAAACAACCAGATCTGAACTGGGACAATCCGGCGGTGCGAAGAGAAGTCTTCGATATGATGAACTGGTGGTGTGACAAAGGAATCGATGGATTCCGGATGGACGTCATCAGTATGATATCCAAAACTCCGGAATTTGCAGACGGTGTTGTAGAAGAAGGACATCAGTATGGAGACCTGTCCCCTTACGTGATCCATGGACCGCGTGTGCATGAGTATCTGCAGGAGATGAACCGGGAGGTGCTGTCGAAGCATGATATCATGACTGTGGGAGAAACGGCCGGCGTGACAGTGGAAGAAGCTAAGAAGTATGCTGGATTCGACACGCAGGAACTGAATATGGTATTCCAGTTTGAACTGATGGATCTGGATTTTGGGGAAAAAGGGAAGTGGAATGATGTCCCGCCGGCATTGATTAAGATCAAGGAAGTTATGAGCAAATGGCAGACGCAGTTGTACGGAAAGGCATGGAACAGCCTGTTCTGGAGTAATCATGATCAGCCGCGAATTGTATCCCGTTTTGGAAATGACCGGGAATATCGTGTGGAGTCGGCAAAAATGCTGGCAACCTGTCTCCATATGATGCAGGGAACCCCATATATTTATCAGGGAGAGGAACTGGGCATGACCAATGCTTATTTCACAGACATGTCCCAGTACCGGGATATAGAAACGTTGAATGCATACCGGGATTTTGCCCAGACCGGAGTCTTTACCCACGAGCATATGATGAGCTGTCTGGCATACAAGAGCCGGGATAATGCACGGACCCCCATGCAGTGGTCGGACGCTCCATACGGCGGATTCTCGGATGTGGAGCCCTGGATCGGGGTAAACCCGAATTATAGGAGCATCAATGCCAGGCAGCAGACTGGTGATCCGGATTCTATATTTCACTATTATCGGAAGCTGATCCGTCTTCGGAAAACATATGAGATTATCGTATATGGAGCGTATCGGTTGTTGGATGCAGATAATCCGGATGTGTATGCATATTGGAGAATACTGGATGAGCAGCAGCTTCTGGTAGTCTGTAATTTTACTGAAAAGGAGATTACTTATGAATTGCCGGAACTTGAAATGGCAGAAAAAGGAGAAGTTCTGATTAGTAATTATCAGGAATGCAGGCCAAAGAAGGGAATGAGTCTGAACCCTTATGAGGCATTTGCCGTATTGATAAAATAGACAGTTTCGGTTGTGAACCGGGGGGGAAATCGTCTATACTATGATAGTATAGGCGATTTTTTCTCCGTATTTTTGCGGAGTGTTTGATTATTTTGCAGGAAAGAGGGACAGCTATGCTTCAAATCAGCCATATTTGTAAAGAATATAGAACCGGCGGCCTGGTGCAAAAAGCATTGGACGATGTGAGCCTGAACCTGAGAGACAACGAGTTTGTGGCCATTCTTGGCCCCAGCGGATCCGGGAAAACGACGCTTTTGAATGTTATTGGCGGTCTGGACCGGTATGACAGCGGGGATTTGGTCATCAATGGAATCTCTACGAAAAAATATAAAGACCGGGACTGGGATTCTTACCGGAATCATACCATCGGTTTTGTGTTTCAAAGTTATAATCTGATTCCCCATCAGACGGTGCTTTCGAATGTGGAGCTTGCGCTCACCATCTCCGGAATTGGGAAGTCCGAGCGCAGGAGACGGGCTGCGGAAGCGTTAGAGCAGGTAGGGCTTGGAGATCAGATTCATAAAAAACCAAACCAGATGTCCGGCGGCCAGATGCAGAGGGTGGCGATTGCCAGGGCGCTGGTAAATGATCCGGATATCCTGTTAGCAGATGAACCTACCGGAGCGCTGGACAGCGATACCAGTGTACAGGTCATGGAATTGCTGAAAGAAGTGGCGAAAGACCGTCTGGTTGTCATGGTGACCCATAATCCGGAACTGGCACAGGAATACGCAACGAGGATTGTAAAACTTCGTGATGGCAGAATCCGTTCAGATTCTCATCCTTACGTTCCGAGTGATACAGAGATGGAGACTCCCCGGTACACTAATATGGGGAAATCCTCTATGTCTTTTCTGACAGCGCTTAATCTGAGCTTTCATAATCTGAAGACAAAGAAAGCAAGAACACTTCTGACTTCGTTTGCGGGATCTATCGGAATTATTGGGATTGCCCTGATTTTATCCTTGTCTACCGGAGTGAATGCATATATCAAATCTATTGAAAAGGAAACGCTGTCAGAATATCCTCTTCAGATCCAGAAGACCGGAATGGATCTGACATCTATGATGGCTGCGGGAATGGGAGTATCTCCAGATGAGGAAAAAGGTGAGGTTGAAGTGATTGATATGGTAACGGATATGTTTTCCAGTATGGATTCCAATGATCTGTGCTCTTTAAAAACATATCTGGAAGAAGGGGATAGCGGAATAGAAGCTTATACCAATGCCATTGAATATTCTTACAGTGTCACGCCTCAGATCTATCTTCAAAGAGAGGATGAAGTCCGGCAGGTCCACCCGGATTCGTCGTTTGCGGCCATGGGACTTGGCTCGTCCACCAGCAGTAACAGTATGATGTCTTCTATGATGAGTACGGATGTCTTCTATGAGATGCCAGAGGAGAAATCTTTGTATGAAGAACAGTATGAAGTAAAAGCGGGACGCTGGCCCAGAAATGAACATGAATGTATCGTGGTTTTATCTTCCGGGGGCGGAATCAGCGACTATATGCTGTATACATTAGGGCTTCGAGATTATGAAGAGCTGGATACCATGGTAGATCAATTTGTAAAAGAAGAAAATGTGGATATTCCGGCAGAAATGGGAGAATACAGTTATGAAGATCTGCTGGGGGCATCTTTTAAAATGGTAAATAGTGCGGATTACTATGTATACGACAGCCAGTACCAGATATGGAAGGATAAACGGGAAGATGCCGGTTATATGAAAAATCTGGTGGAAAACGGTGAAGATCTGAAAGTTGTGGGAGTGGTACAACCATCGGAGGATGCGAAAGGAACGCTTCTGATGATGGGAGTCTGGTATTTACCGTCGCTGACAGAATATGTGGTAGAACAGGCAAAGACCAGCGATATTGTGCGGCAGCAGCTCGCAGCGCCGGATACAGATGTTTTTACTAATGAATTATTCGGGGAGGAATCCCAGGATGAGGCGTTTGATATGGCGTCTTTATTTACGGTAGATGAAGAGGCTTTGAAACGGGCGTTTGGCTTTGATCCGAATGCGATTGGCAATGGTCTGGATATAGATTTTAATTTTGCGGATGCGTTCCAGTCGGCTGGAAATTCTTTGGATCTGGCCGGAGCGATTGATTTTAGTCAGATTGAGATGGATCCGGCGAAGCTGCCGCAGATTGATCTGACGGAATTGATACAGGGGTTTGAAATTGAAGTTACGCCGGAGAGATTGGAGGATCTTGCGGAAAAACTGATGGCGGGTTATCAGGAGTATGTAAAAGAACAGACGGGGGCGAATCAGCCGGGACTGGAGGAAAGTTTCCAGGATTTTCTGGCCTCTGGCCAGGGACAGAAAATAATAACAGATTTTATGAATAATCTGATCGACAGCGGGGAAGAGATTACGGCAGATGCTCTGGATGAACTGGCGGGACTTCTGATGGATGGATACCGGGAATATTGCAGGGAAAATGGATTTAAGAATCCGGCACAGATGCAGGAATATCTTGTGGAATATCTTGCCACGTCAGAAGCGCGTCAGATCCTGATTGACGGTCTGGGAGAGATGCTGGATCTGGATGAAATCGAGAACCGCCTGATGTCGGCTCTGGAACAGTATCTGCAGCAGATAATGGCGTCTTATATGGGGGCTGCCGCTGAAGGGCTTCAGGAGAAGATCGGTGCCGGGATGGAGCAGATGATGACTGCACTGGCATCCGGAATGGAAGGAGCAATGAGGCAGGCGATGACGCAGATCGGAAACAGCCTTCAGAATGTCATGAATATAGATGCTGATACATTTGCGGAGGCGTTCCAGATGAATATGAGCGCGGAAGAATTATCAGAACTTATGATGTCGATGGGAATGACGGAAGATGCTACTTACGACGGCAATCTCCAGAAGCTGGGGTATGCCGATTTTGATAAACCAAGCGAGATTGCCATTTATCCGGTTGATTTTGAGAGTAAAGAAAAGATCATAGAGATTCTGGATACGTATAATGAAAAGATGGAAACGTCAGGGGAAGAAGATAAAGTAATCACATATACGGATATGGTGGGTGCGCTGATGTCCTCTGTGACAGATATAATTGATACAATCAGTTATGTTCTGATTGCGTTTGTGGCCATATCCCTGATCGTTTCATCGATTATGATTGGTGTAATTACTTATATCAGCGTGCTGGAACGTAAAAAAGAAATTGGAATTCTCAGGGCAATCGGGGCTTCAAAGCGAAATATCTCCCAGGTGTTCAATGCAGAGACTGTGATCATTGGTTTTTGTGCCGGATTGATCGGTATCGGGCTTACTCTGCTTGCGCTGCTTCCTGGAAATGCATTGATTCACCATCTGGCAGATAGTAAAGAAGTCAGTGCGTTCCTGCCCGTTGTGCCGGCTGTGGTTTTGATTCTTCTGAGTGTATGCCTTACACTGATCGGAGGACTGATCCCATCTGGAAAAGCAGCGAAAAGTGATCCGGTGACGGCGCTTCGTACAGAATAGAAATAAAACGAATGAATGGGGATAGTTATTGACATATTGCAAAAAACGTGTTATATTCCATATAGAACAGATAGAATTAGACCTGGCTTTGTGTTGGGTCTTTTTCCGTAATTCTTAATGTTGGTTTGGCGTATCTTGCAAGGAGGTGGACGCCATGAAAGAAAAACGTGAATATTATGAAATATTAGGACTGGATCGAACGGCGGACGAAGCTGCTATAAAAAAAGCATACCGGAGACTGGCGAAAAAATTTCATCCGGATATGAACGGGGAAGATCCCGGCGCGGAGCAAAGGTTTAAAGAGCTTACAGAAGCATACGCAGTCCTTAGTGATCCAAAGAAAAAGAAATTATATGATCAATATGGAATGTCGGCATTCGAAGAGGGGGCTTCCTATCATCAAACAGATGGGGGTTTTTATAAACGGCAAAAAAATGGCTATCATACGTATTATTACAAGGAAGACAATATGGAGGATCTCTTTGGAGATTTCTTTGGCAATTTTTTTCATGAAGGAACGGATTTTTATACAGAAAGAGAGAAACGGGGAAGGGATCTGTATGCGGATGTATCGGTCAGTTTTGAGGAAGCAGTGTTTGGATGCGAAAAGAGAATTTCAATTCAGGATGCGGCATCTTTTGAAGGAAATCTTCAGACGCTCCAGGTTCATATTCCTGCCGGTATCGATTCGGGGAAAAGTGTAAGGCTCCGTGGAAAAGGTATGGCGGGGATCGGAGGAGGACAGTCAGGTGATCTGTTGCTCCGGATCCATGTGAAGAAAAAACCGGGATATGAACGGCGTGGACTGGATGTGTATGCAACGGTACAGATACCTTACAGTACTGCCGTGCTGGGAGGGGAGGCTGTGATACCGACATTATATGGCAATGTAATCTGCAGAATATCTAAAGGGACGCAGCCGGGTACGAAGATTCGTTTGAAAAATAAAGGGATTGTCGATATGAATCATCCGTCTGTGTATGGAGACCATTATGCGGTCGTGCAGATCGAAGTGCCAAGAGATCTGACGCCGCTGGCCGAACAGAAACTAAGAGAGTTTGCGAGGGAGTATAAGAATCAGCAAAATGGAAAGCATGCAGCCTGACGGAGTGCATGCTATGGATAGGATGTCGGTTTTTGACAAACCACATCCTGTTTTTTTGTGTAAAGTTTGTATTTCATCAAGAAGCCGGATAAGATAAAATGAATGCAGGAGGAATATAGATATGTTGACAATCGGAGCACATATGTCGATTGCGGGCGGCCTGGTGAAGGCTGCGGAAGATACGGTCAGGATAGGAGCCAACACTATGCAGATATTCAGCAGAAATCCGCGGGGCTCCAGCTTTAAACAATATACGGAAGAAGAAATTGAAAGATTTTTGAAAGTCAGGGAAGAGCATTGCTTCGGTTCACTGCTTGCACATGCGCCGTACACGATGAATCTGGCAAGTGCGAGGCCGCAGGTATATGAGTTTGCATGTACGGTTATACGGGAAGATGTAGCCAGAATGGATGCGCTTGGTATTGAAAATCTGGTGCTTCATCCGGGAAATCATACCGGAATCGGAGCAGAAGAAGGAATCCGGAATATCATAAAAGGATTGGATCAGGCAATTACGGGG
Organism: uncultured Lachnospiraceae bacterium; assembly: GCA_949287925.1. Taxonomy (GTDB): domain Bacteria; phylum Bacillota; class Clostridia; order Lachnospirales; family Lachnospiraceae; genus Merdimonas. The sequence goes on along the minus strand of CASEIR010000077.1, from coordinate 1,272 downwards.
GAGGAAAAGATCACGGTGCTGCTGGAGACTATGTCGGGGAAAGGAACAGAGATCGGCAGCCGGATGGAAGAACTGCGAGACATCCGGAATGGGACGCAGCATCCGGAACGGATCGGGATCTGTCTGGATACCTGTCACATGTACTCAGCCGGCTATGACATCGCAGAAAATCTGGATGAGGTGCTGGAAGAATTTGACCGGGTCCTCGGACTGAAGTTGCTCCGGGCAATTCATCTCAATGACAGTATGATGCCTTATGCATCAAAAAAAGACCGGCATGCAGTATTTGGCGGAGGAGAAATTGGGATGGATGCGCTGATGCGGGTGGTTATGCATCCGGCGCTCAAAGACATTCCGTTTTATCTGGAAACGCCACAGGATGATCTCGGGCATGCTGAAGAGATCAGAGTGATTCGTCAATATATAGAAAGCAGAGAATAGAGATGAGGAAAGAACAGGATAAGATGAAAATCATTGCCCGTATCGAGACGGATTTTCCGGAAAAGTTTGGAATTCCCCGGCAAAGCCGGTTGTCCGGATGCAGAGGACGTATCGTGTTTGAACGGGAATACCGGAATCCGGAAGCGTTTCGTGGAATAGAAGAATATTCACATCTGTGGATTGTGTGGAAATTCTCGAAAGCGGTTCGGGAAACCTGGAGCCCAACGGTCCGTCCACCGAGACTGGGAGGGAATCGGCGAGTGGGTGTGTTTGCCACCCGTTCTCCATACCGACCCAATCCTATCGGACTTTCCTGTGTGTCTTTGGAGAGGCTGGCATATGAGGCAGAAGGTCCTGTGCTCTATGTTTCGGGAATCGATATGATGGATGGGACTCCAATTTATGATATAAAGCCATACCTTCCATATGTGGACAGTATCCCGGAGGCGAAAGGGGGATTTTCAGAACAGGTAAAGGAATATGCGCTTCAGGTAGAGTGGTCTGAACACTGTCAGAGTGTTGTGTCGGAAGAAGAAAGAGAAAACCTGAATTCCATACTCAGCCAGGATCCCAGACCTTCCTATCAGGATGATCCGGATCGTGTCTACGGGATGGAATATGCAGGAATGGAGATTCGGTTTCAGATCAGAGGAAAACAGCTGACGGTAATACAGGTTGAACGGTTAATGTAATAGGTAATTGCGAAACAAGGTCGCAATCCTGATTAAAAATGCGGTAGGAATCCTGCAATGCAGGATTCCTAAGATGAGAAGCAGGTGACATCAAAATTAGACATGACAAAATAACTTCCCAGATGGACTGCGAAGAAAA
>CASEIR010000076.1 GCA_949287925.1 uncultured Lachnospiraceae bacterium | reverse complement strand
ATATAAGGATCCGGAGGGAAAGATACGGTGTCTGCTGGATGAACTGCTCCATCTTCCAAACCGGGAACGGTTTACTCCAGTAGCCGAAGCAAAAGTACTGAGCGAGGCTGAAGTACATTCTTATCAGCATGCAGCAGACTCCGTCCAGACAAAAGGACAAACAATTACCAAAACAACAGTGATGAACAAGGTGCATGCGATTGAAAAAGAGATCCCCCATATGGAAGAACTCCCTGTAGAAAAGAAAGCCTGTGAGTATCTCTACATCGAAGCAGATGAAGATCATATCCATCGGCAAAAAGACGGAAAAGAACAGGGATGTTTCATGGGAAAACTGGTCTATCTTTTTGAAGGGAAAGAAGAGATCTGTAAAAACAGGCGGAAACTGATCTCACCATTCTACTTTGGAGGGCTTTATACAGGGACAGATCAGAATGCAGCCCTATGGGAAGAGGTAGATGCCTATATTCGACAGCATTATGACTATGATGTTTTAAAGTGCGTTTACATCAACAGCGACGGGGCAGGCTGGATCCGTGCGGCGGAGAATTATGTCGGGAAAAGCAAGCTGGTGGCAGACCGGTTCCATCTGATGAAATATATCAACCGGGTAGCCCGGTATACCCTGGATAAGGAAACGATTACAAAACGGCGGTTTTATAAATATATTTATAAAAATAAGCTTCTTGCGTCCAAAAAGCTTCTGACCCGGATTAAAAATCATTATGAAGGAAGTGATCATGCGGTAGAGGAATGCCGAAAATATCTGACGGGGAACTGGGCATATATCCAACGTGCATTTCGTGACAAACACGTCCTTGGGTGTAGTGCGGAAGGCCATGTAAGCAGCGTGTATTCAGAACGTATGAGTTCCAGGCCGATGGGATGGAGCGAGACGGGTACAGACAGGATGTGTAAGCTGAGATGTTTTATCCGGAACTATGGACGGGAAAAAGTAATTGATCTGGTGAATTATCGAAGGGAACGGGAACTGTCAGTAGCCGCAGCAACCGGAACGGATGGGATGATTGATGAATCCCAGCGGAAACGGTATACAGCAAAGCAGAAAGAGGCTCAGCGATATGCGGAGGCACTGCATGTAACTCTTTCCGGGAGTTCTACTGTACGAAAGATCCTTGCGATCAGAGAACAGATCGGGAATATCTGAACTTGAAAAAACGAACTGCGGGTTGTATGATTGAGAAAACAAGTCTATGATCATTTTTCTCTAGGGATAGTCTTTTTCATTTCAACTGACAATTCGTTTACTTCATCGATTGATACCGTAGCGGTTGACGTTTCCGGCATATTTGCTATAATATACTTAACAAGACAGCCGATACGATAGAGCAAACCTATCCGTTTCCGGCAAAGTTATCAGTAACTAGGAATAGCACCTCAAAAGCTTGGCCAGAGTTGGGGTGCTTTTTTCTATGGGTATAATTCAGAATATAGAAGAAACAGGTAAAAAGAAAGAGAAACATAAAAATATATAAAATTAGCACTCGAGGGTTGACTCTGCTGACAACAAGTGTTATATTACCACTAGAACAATGAAAACAACCGATCTCAAAAAGGAGGCGTATGGTTATGAATATTAATAAATTTACACAGAGTTCTATGGCGGCGGTCCAAGGCTGTGAGAAGGCGGCAATGGATTACGGCAATCAGGAAATTGAGCAGGAGCACTTGTTCTATGCGCTGCTGACGATTGATGACAGTCTGATCTTAAAATTATTTGAAAAAATGGGGATTACAAAGGAGACAGCTGTCAACCGGGCGGAGGAGGCCCTGCGGAAGCGCCCGAAGGTGCAGGGGGGCCAGATGTTTATCGGCAAGGATCTGAATAACGTGCTGGTCTACGCAGAAGATGAAGCTAAGCAGATGGGTGACGAGTATGTTTCCGTGGAGCATCTGTTCCTGTCCATGATCAAACATGCAAACCGGGAAATGAAGCAGCTGTTCCGGGAGTTTGGCATTACAAGAGACAGTTTCCTGCAGGTTTTGTCAACCGTGAGAGGCAATCAGCGCGTGACCAGCGATAATCCGGAAGCCACTTACGATACGTTGAACAAATATGGTCAGGATCTGGTGGAGCGGGCAAGAGAGCAGAAGCTGGATCCTGTAATCGGAAGGGATGCGGAGATCCGCAATGTGATCCGGATCTTGTCCCGTAAGACAAAGAATAATCCGGTGCTCATCGGCGAACCTGGAGTAGGAAAGACTGCGGCTGTGGAAGGACTGGCGCAGCGGATCGTCCGGGGCGACGTGCCGGAAGCATTGAAAGATAAAAAATTATTTGCCCTGGATATGGGCGCTCTGGTGGCCGGAGCCAAGTACCGGGGAGAATT
>CASEIR010000075.1 GCA_949287925.1 uncultured Lachnospiraceae bacterium | reverse complement strand
CAGAATCGTAGAAACTCTGTCCTTTAAAGCATAGACATCGCTGAATTTATCACTGTCAAAACTGTCGCTGAAACTTCGTGTCTGCTGCAGAACCGATGCCTGCTCTTCTGCAGAAAGTGCTTGTGTATCTTCCTCCGAACCGGATGATTTGAATTCCAGCTTATCCGGTGTCATACAGTAGACTTTTGTCTGTGCGCCTACTTTACTTCCCTCCAGCGGGAAATAATTGACGTAACCGGAGGTATCTGCTGTTACAACCGTTTCTTCCCGCAGGATCAGTCCTGTATATGCCGTATCCTTCTGGATCGAACCTTCCCGGACCTCATAGATGGATACGTGATTACCGGTAAGATACAAAAGCACTGTAGCGGCAAGATAGATAAAAATTACCCCAAATATAAAGATACCGATATTAAAATGCCATTTTTTGCGATAAACTTCTATGTTTGTCATTTTATTACCGCTCAAAGTATATTTCCTCCCCTGTTATTCGGATCTGTGCGACGCGGATCCCACTTCCCGGATCCCGGCAAGAGCAGCGCCGTTCAGGTAATGAAACCGTCTTCCCTGATGATAATGCCCTGCTTCCATGATCGAGAGAAGTTCTTCTCTTAATTTCCACCAGCTTGTCCCCCAGTTACAGAATACAGCATCCTTTTCGGGAATCCGGCTGAAAAGACGTTCCACTGCGGTTTCCGGAGACAGGTGCTCCAGAAATACGATCAGACGGCGGAAATACTCCTCTTTGGAGCATAAAGTTATTGTACCATTTTCGTACGCTTCGCACAACCTTGTGTTTTTTGCAATATACAGAGAATGTGCCTTAACAATATCGATTCGCAGAGCGGACAAGATCCTGGCTGTTTCTATGGCGTCATTTAAGTTGTCTCCCGGAAGATTTAAAATCACGTGAGCGCAGATATCAAATCCATAGGGACGGATCATAAGAACCGCATCGATCAGCTCGGCCAGGGTATGGCCGCGGTTGATGGATAGCAGCGTATGATAATTTGCGGTCTGCAGGCCCAGTTCTATCGTTATCTGAACTCCGAACTCTTTCCGGATCCGGTCGAGGACCTCCAGGTAAGGAGGCGCGATGCAGTCGGGACGGGTAGAAACAGCGATTTCAACGATGTCCGGAAAACCGGCGGCTTCCTGTAAATAGCAGGAAAACTGTCCGACCGGCAGATAGGTATTGGTATAGTTCTGAAAGTAGGCGATATACTTTTTTGCATGATATTTGCGGGAAATAATACCACGGGCATGCGTAAGCTGCTCTTTTACCGGCGTGCAGCTTTCACAGGATTCAAATCCGGTCCCTGACCGCGCACAAAAAGCGCATCCTCCGGAACCATTTTCCCGGTTTGGACAGGTAACCGGAAGATTTACCGGCAGCTTATATACTTTTTCGCCATATTTCTTTTTCAGGTAACTGGAATATGGATAATAAAAGAAATCTTCCTGCATTTTTAAACCTCATCTGACAATGAATAAATTTTACCAAAACCAGAATACTAACGATATACCAAAAAAGGAGGAATTCATATGAAATGGTTTGATTACACTGCTCTCACACTGGTGATCATCGGAGCAGTCAACTGGCTTCTGGTCGGTATCTTCCGTTTTGATCTGGTCGCCTTTTTGTTTGGCAACCTGTCCTGGCTGTCACGTATTATCTATACGCTGGTAGGACTGTGCGGCTTATACCTGATCAGCCTGTATGGAAGAATCACATCTGCTTCCTAATCATACATTCTTCTGGAATAGAGGAAAGGGGTATCCCGCTTCGGAGATGCCCCTTTTTTGCATGTTATTGTGATGATTGCTGCCCGTCTGCCGGGTTGTCCGCAGGGAGCGTGTTCAGGATCGTCGTCATATCCTGATATAACAGTTCTTTGGTATCCGCCCCCATTACAACAGAAATATACGGCTGGTCGGAAGAATCTCTGCTCAGAAGGATCAGACAATTTCCGGCAAGCTTTGTTGTACCGGTCTTTCCGCCTACAAGAGTGACGGATTCCGGACGGGAGGCTTCGCCGGTGGCATAAAAATTCGTCGGCTCCCATTCTACGCTTCTGGGGTTGCCGTCAGCTCCGGTGATCTGAGGATCATAGGCTTGTGCGCTGATCACCTGGACAAACTCCTCGTGCTTGATACATTCGTTAAAAATCAGATACAGATCATAGGCGGTTGTGTAATGATTTTCATCATGGAGCCCGTGGGGATTTACAAAATGCGTAGAGGTTGCCATCAATTCTTCGGCTTTCTCATTCATCATGCCCACGAAGGTTTCCACATCACCGCCTACTGCTTCGGCAATTGCGACTGCGGCGTCATTGCCGGAGCAAAGAAGCAGACCGTATAGCAGATCCTTAAGAGTAAGCTGGTCTCCAAGCTCCAGTTCACAGACAGATTCATCCGCCGCAAAACTGGAAGCAGCTGCAGCCTCAGATACGGTTACCGTCTGAGACAGATCTCCGGATTCAATCGCCACAAGGGCAGTCATGATCTTTGTTGTACTGGCCGGGAACAGCCGGTCATAGACCTGATAAGAAAAATCTGTCTGCGCCTGCTCCACGTCAAATAAAGCGGCTGCATGAAGACCTGAGGTATCAGGCGCTCCGGTCATTTCCACATTTCCATCCGGAACACAGAGATCTTCTGCGAACAGATGATCCCGATATATATTTTTATTATAAGTTTGTGTCTCGTATTCTGTCACAACCGGATCCGGTTCAAAAAGAGAACAGCCGGTAAGGCACAGTGCACCTGCCAGGATCCATGCAACAGAACCAAAACATTTACCGATACATTTCACGCCAGTCAAGATCTCCTCTGTCAATTGCTAAAATAATCAGCTCCGCTGTGGCAAGGTTGGTTGCCAGCGGAATATTGTACATATCGCACAGACGGATCACATCATTGAGATCCGGATCGTGAGGCCTTGGGTTGGAAGGCTCACGAAGGAAAATAAGAGCATCAATATCATTCTGAGCGATCTGGGCGCCAAGCTGCTGCTTGCCTCCTAACGGCCCGGCCAGATATTTGTGGATGTTCAGATTCGTCACTTCCTCGATCAGCCGTCCGGTCGTTCCGGTCGCATACAGATTGTGTTTGCTTAAGATTCCCCTGTAAGCAATACAGAAGTTCTGCATCAGTGTTTTTTTGGAATCGTGTGCTATCAGCCCAATATTCATGCTCTTCACTCCTTACTGATATTTTTTCGGCTGTAATCCAACATTTAGGACAAGACCGATACCAATATAGAGGCTGACCAGAGAGGTCAGTCCGTAACTTATAAATGGCAGCGGAACCCCCGTATTTGGAATCAGTTGTGTTGCAACTCCAATATTAATAAAACTTTGTATCCCTATCAGGCCGCCGACTCCGCAACAGATAATACGCCCTGACAGGTTCTGCGATCGTCTTCCAATCAATATACATTGTATCACAATCAACAATAATAAAGCAATAATAATACAACTTCCAATGAAACCTAATTCTTCCCCTACAATAGCGAAAATAAAGTCTGTACTGGGCTCCAGGATGAAGTCCCCGTTCTTGACAGATTCGGTCGTCGTATTATTAAGTCCTTTACCGGTCAGCTGTCCGGAGCCGATGGCCATGACGGAATTTCGCTGCTGATAGGCGCCGTCGCTTGCATACTTTTCCGGTTCCAGAAAGGCCAGGATACGTTCCTGCTGATAATCTTTCAGGAATGGCTGGTTTGGCTGTACCACAATACTTAAAAAGATCACCGCCACTGGGATCAGGATCACCAAAACCGTCCCGATAAATTTGTAACTCAGTCCGCCGATGTAGATCAGCAGACACAGAACCAGGGCTGTACAGATGGTTGTGGAAAGGTTTGGCTCTGCGATGATCAGAGCCAGCGGGATCCCGCAGAGCACTGCATATTTCAACAGGGTGCGCGGTTCATTGATCTCGTCCTCATGTTCAGTGATAAATTTGGCAAAAAACAGGATCAGCAGGATTTTTGCAAGCTCTGAAGGCTGGAACTGGGTAAAGCCAAGGTTGATCCAGCGGGTGGCGCCGTTTACTTCTGTTCCTATGACAAGCACTGCTCCCAGGATCAGAACGACAAAGCCGTAAATGAGCCAGTAAAAATCCATGAGCCAGACATAATCGATCAGCGAAACGATCACCATAACAAACAGGCCGAAGGCCAGTCCGATGATCTGCCTGGACTGATTGTCCGGTTCCGCGCTGCCGATCACGAATACGCCGATCACGGACAATGCAAGAACCAGAAGGACAAGATTCATTTTATAGTCTTTCAGGTGATACCGTTTTAAGAAATTTGGCAATCTCACGTTTCTTCTCCTAAAAATGTAATAATAACTTGATTACGATTGATCTCTACATCAAAGTTATCTTCTGTAAGTTCCATGTATTTTGACAGTGTTTCGAAAAGTTCCCGGCAGATATCTTCATATGCAGCCGGCGAACAATTGACCCTGTCGGAAGTAACAAGCGCCTTCAGACGATTCCGGGCGATTGATACAGAAGATCTTTTCTGCATGGCGCGCCCTCCTAATCCTTTTTAAACAGACTGGAAAGTCTGGAAAAGAATCCGTTCCCTGTATTCAGATCCAGGAACGGCACTTCTTCTCCCGTGATCCGCCTGCAGATATTCATGTATGCTGTCTGGGCCGGTCCGCCAAGTCCGATAACCGGTTCTCCCTGATTTGTGCCGATCACGACCTTTTCATCGTCCGGGATCGCACCGATCAGCGGGACGGACAGGATTTCTGTCACATCATCTACAGACATCATATCCCCGCGTCTTACCATATCCATCCGGATCCGGTTGATGATCAGATCTGTCTTGGGGATCTTCTGGCTTTCCAGAAGGCCGATGATCCGGTCCGCGTCGCGGATGGCAGAAACTTCCGGAGTTGTTACTACAATGGCCCGGTCCGCGCCTGCGATCGCGTTCTGGAAGCCCTGCTCAATGCCTGCCGGGCAGTCCAGAAGAATATAGTCAAACTCTTCTTTTAATTCAGAAGTCAGTTTTTTCATCTGCCCCGGAGAAATGGCTGTTTTATCCCGGGTCTGCGCAGACGGTAAGAGATAAAGATTCTCATATCTCTTATCCCGGATCATTGCCTGCTTCAATCTGCAGGTACCCTCGATCACGTCTACCAGGTTGTAAACGATCAGATTTTCCAGCCCCATTACCACGTCCAGGTTCCGAAGACCGAGATCTGTATCGATCACAACCACTTTTTTCTCCAGTTTTGAAAGGCCTGCGCCGATATTTGCGGTAGTGGTTGTTTTACCCACTCCGCCTTTCCCTGATGTGATTACAATTACTTCGCCCATGAATACTTCCTCCTATAACTGGTTTTACGTCAATAAATTCTTTAATCTCCTGTCGTACTTACAGCAATTTCAGATGCCGTTCCAGTAATAAGTTCTTCTTCCGGCGTGATCTGATAATAATATTCCATCACATCATTGCCGACTTCCGCTGCGTATGTGGAACTGTAACCGTTTGCGATACGGATGGCGAATGCAACCTCCGGATCGCTGCTCTGTGCAAATCCCACAAAGAGTGCATGGTCCGGATGGGTTTCACTCTGCTGTGCGGTACCCGTCTTTCCGGAAACCTCCACGCCGCTGGCATTCAGTTTTGCAAAAACCTGTGCCTGCGCCACCTTAATTACGTTGCGCATACCGTTGTGTACTGCAGTCCAGCTGGAGGCGGAAACATCTGTGAGTGAATTTTTTACTTCCGGAGTAAAATCCTTCACCGTTTTTCCGTCTACAGAGACCACTTTATCCAGCAGGCTTAAATTGTATACCGTTCCTTCATTGGCAACGGCAGTGATATATCTGGCAAGCTGACTGGTCGTATAGTTGTTATTGCCCTGACCGATCGCTGACAGAACCGATGTTTCATCGGAAATCTGGGGATCTGATTCCGGGATCTCAAGCCCGGAGGTCTCTCCCAGTCCGAAAGCTTTCGCATATTTTGCCAGTGTGTCTGTACCGTGATCACTGGAAAAGGTAACATTATCTGCTTTGCCGTCGCCGTCTTCATCCGGGCCGCTTCTTTCAATACTCATCTGATAGCCGACTTCGTAAAAGAAGCAGTTACAGGAATTCTGGATCGCGCCTTCTACGGCAAGACTTCCGTGGGCGTTTGGATAGATCCAGCACCGCGGCGGCGGTTCTACTTTATCATATTCGCCGGTACAGTTGAAATAAGTGCCGGTATCGATCAGTCCTTCTGTCAGTCCTGCGATGGACACCAGGGGTTTATAAGTGGATCCGGGGGCGGTACGCTCCTGGGTTGCTGTATTATACATCGGACTTGCATTATCCTTGGCAAGTTTGCTGAAATAATTGGAGTCCATCGTGTTAGCCAGCCGGTTGTTATCGTATCCCGGATAAGATACACAGGCAAGCACTTCGCCGGAATCGGGATCTGTCATAACAAAGGATCCGGTACAAGGTTCCAGTCCAAGCTGTCCCGGCGTCAGTTCCAGTGCCTGGATCCGCGCGCGGACAAAGTCATAGGCTTCCATCTCACCGCTGTTTAAAGCGTTGTACAGCCCTTCATCCATAGAAAGAACACCCTGTTCATAAAGCGCCATGCAAAGCTGTCTGCCTGTTACAGATCCGGCTTTGATCATATACTGATAGACCAGTTTATCGAATTCGGTATCATTTCCGATCTGATCAAGCACGTAAGCAAGAATCGCCTGATATATTTCGCCGGAACTGGAATATTCTCCCTCTGAAGGCACATAGTCTTTTAAAAGAGACGTATTGATCCAGTTCTGGGAAATCGCGTAATTTAAATAGGTGTAAATGTTGATGGTTTCCTTTTCTCTCCAGGCCTGATAAGTCTCGTCGCCTGTGTCAATGGCATCGCTCATTAAGATTCCGGAATTCTGGTTCAGCACGGTATTGACAATATAACTCTGATACACCTGCTGTTCTTTTCCGGCATCCTTATAGGCGCTGGCGTCCGGATCGGACAGAATATCGGTTAATTCTTTCAGAACCTGCTCTTTACGTTCTGCAAAAGCGGAGGCGATCTCCTTTTCGGCGGCGCCCGCGTCTTCTTCCTGGAAATGCGTCATATCCAGCATCTCATTATCAATGAAAGCATTGTATACATCGCCGATGGGGATGATCACATCACTTCCGTCATCAACTTTTGTACGGTCAAAATCCAGGGTATTCTGAATCTTTGATAACAGAATACCAGCCAGTTCCTGTTCGATGATATGGTAAGCGGCTTTCTGAAGATCTGCGTCAATGGTCAGATACAGATCATTTCCGGCTTTTTCTTCTTTTGTCTTTTCCCGGTCGATCACGCGCCCTACATTGTTGACATACAAGGTCTCACTGCCCTTTTTTCCCTTCAGATAGGAGTCCATTACCTGCTCCAGGCCCGACTTTCCTACTGTGTCGGTCAGAGAATAATTCTCCTGCTCCTTTTTGGACAGGGCGTCATATTCTTCCTGTGAGATCTGTCCGGTGTAACCGATCATGTTGGCAAAACAATAGCTGTCCGTATACCGTCGCATGGATATTTCTTCGATATTCACGCCAGGAAGCGTATCCGCATGCTCCATAATGTCGGCTACCGTCTCGTCGCTGACGTCTTCTGCCAGAGTAGTCGACAGCCACTGCTGGTAACTGTTCAGAGAAATGGCATAACGGATGTTGACCAGCTTTAAGACTTCGGCTCTGGACATTTTTTTCTGGTTGATCCCATAGCCGTAGGTCTCGTCTGTACAGAGATAATCGATCAGGCCTTCAGCAGAAATATTCCTCTGCTCTTCTGTCAGTTTATCAATCGTTCTGTATCCGAACACATCGGCAAGAAAACGGAGACGTTCTGTATCTGACTCGGCAATGTAGGTGTAATTGTCGTTATTATCCAGTACGATCCCGAAATCATTGATGACAGAATCCCCGTTTTTTTCTACCATCTGGATCACAGTGGAGACAATCTGGTTCAGTTCTTTATTTTTATAATCTCCGCTGTATTCAAAGGTAACAGAATACGCCAGTTCATTATACGCCAGAAGATTGCCGTTGCGGTCATAGATATTACCGCGGGTGCCTTCAATCTCCTTGCTTTTCTGAATCTGAAGTTCATAATCTTCCGCATAATCTTCACCGCGGACGATCTGCAGATAGAAAAGACGCTGTACCAGAATAGCCGCCATAACACTGAAAACGATGATGGCAACAGAGGTCCTGGAGCGTGCAACTTCGGAGATCCCGTATTTGATTTTTTCTAAAAAATTAGACAAATTTACTTGCACTCCTTTGTTCTTCTGCTTCCAGCTTCTTGTTGATGTGTAAGATCACCTGATAAAGCAGCAAAGTAATCAGTATCGTGTATACCAGTTCCGGCAGGATAATCTCTGACAGATAACCTGCAAAATGAAAATCGCCGTGAAGCATATGGAGACAGACGTAACTGCTCAGCCCATATACCAGTTCACTTCCTGCGATCAGTCCGATAGGAAGTTTTACGTCGTCATCATAGAACATCCGCTGAAACGTCCCGTTTCCATATCCGATCAGTGTATAGATCAGCATATATAAACCCAGGGTGCCACCCCAGAACAGATCTGCCAGCAGTCCGCATAGAAATCCCACAAACATTCCCGTTTTCCTTCCCCGCATAAACCCGAAAGAAGAAGTAACGATGATCAAAAGGTTCGGCTTGATCAATGCAAAAGACAGCTGGTCAAATAAAGTACATTCTAACAGAAAGCAGACAAGGATGATAATAAGCGTAATGATCTTTCTTTTCATAGCTATTCTCCTTCGCCTGTGGATTCCTTTTCACTGACCAGATCCTGCTTGGTGTCTGTGATCACAAGGACTTCCTGCAGATTGCTGAAATCAACAGCTGGTGTAATATATCCCGAACGGGTAAGATTGTTGGAATCCACTTCAATCTCACTGATGTAGCCGATAAACAATCCCTGTACAAAACGGCTGCTCACATGGGAAGTGACCACCTGCTCTCCCACTTCGATCTCATTATCATTATTGGGAAGATTTTCAAACCGGATCCTTCCGTCAGCAGCAAGCTGCAGGTCTCCGCGGACCATGCAGATGTCTGAAGTGGACAGGATCATGGCGCTGATATTGCTGGAATCGTCAATGATCGAACGGACCCTTGCATAATCAGGTCCTACTTCCGTAACGATCCCCGCAAGACCGCTTCCGGCAAGCACATTACAGTCTACTTTGATCCCGTCGTTGCTTCCCTTGTCTATGGTAAAATCATTGAACCAGTTGCTGCCGTTGTTGGCGATCACATGTGCGGCGGTTTTCTTATAATCCGCATAGTTTTCATCCAGCTGATAAAGTTCCCGCAGTCTCTCCAGTTCATACTGTTCCTGCCGCAGCCTTGTGTTATCAATGGACAGCTGATCGACTTTGGACTGTAGTTCTTCATTTTCCGCCCGTACTTCTTCCAGCGTATCCAGATTATCGGAAAGATCGCTTAAATATCTGCCGGCATAACTGATCCCTTTCTGCATGGGGATGATCGTATAATTTGCCACAAACCGCAACGGGCCTCCGCTGTCAGATACGCCTTCAATTCCCAGAAGTATGACGCAGATCACGGCAAGTATGACCAGCCAGTATTTACTTGGCATAGAGGTTTGATTTTTTACTTTCATATTATCGCATCCACCTGTAATTTTCTTCTATCATTGAATATGCCAGTTTCCGTAGTTCCGGTGACTCTATAATCTTTTTCAGACCGGTCACAGAACAGATATCCGGTTCCAGAGCCGTACGGCACCGGATCCCGATCATTTCTTCTATATAGGTTTCCAGACCTGCGGTATGGGCGACCCCGCCGGTAAGGAAAATACCGTTGTCTGCGATCGCTTTTCTGACTTCCGGCGGCGTGCGGTCCAGAAGAGACTGGATCGCGCGGATACATTCCTGCAGCGGATCCTTCATGGCTGTACGAACAAGATTGATGGATATGGGTTTCTGCATCGGAACTCTGGTGATCAGGTCACGGCCCGCCGCAGGGATCACTTCATCCACCTCACTGGTAAAGATACCAAAACTTTTCCGGAGATTCTCCGCTGTATGACGTCCGATCAGAAAGTCATGGCTGTGCCGGATCAGGTTGATCACTGCCTCATCAAAAGTTCTGCCTCCGGTTTTCAGAAGCCGGTTCAGCACCATTCCGCCGCCGGCCAGTACGGACAGTTCCGTCGTCTCACCGCCAAAGTTGGCGATGAAAAGGCCTTTGGTATTCTGTACGTCCAGATTCAGCCCTACCGCGTCCGCGATCGCGCGTTCCACGATATTGACCTCTTTTGCCTTTGCGTTGGAATGGATGACCAGGTCAAAGAAGGCCTTTTTTTCCACTTCCGTTACGTCTGTCGGAACGGCGATCACGTATTCGGATCCCCGCACAAACTGGCGGTCTTTTTTCAGCAGGTTCTGCAAAAGAAACTGCATGTCTGTAAAACGGGAAATGACGCCTTGCTTCATCGGGAAAACTACATCGAGGAACGGCGGCGTCTTTTCGTACATTTCATATGCCTCATCACCCACCGCAAAAATTTCCTTTTTATCCGTAAGCGCAAGGGCGTCTTTTTCTTTCCATATGGTATCTTTCTTTTTATCATAGACCTTGATCTCATAGGAACCGAGATCAAGACCGTATATATTTCTTGCCATTTGTCAGAATCCTTTCTGTAATATGCCCTCCTCCCGGAAACTGATATAACAATTATTGCCAATAATGATATGATCTAACAATTCAATTCCGATCAGCGCGCCTGCGTCCTGGATCCGTTTGGTTGTCAGCATATCTTCCCGGCTGGGAGTCGGATCACCGCTTGGGTGATTATGCATAAGTACAATGGACACTGCGTCTTTTTGCAGCGCCTCAATAAAAAGTTCTCTTGGTGTGATCAGCGAAGAATTGACCGTGCCTTTTGAAACATTGGTCTCGCCAATCAGTTTTGCTTTTGAATTCAACATCAAAAGCTTCATGACCTCCTGCTTTTCATGGCGCAGGTCTTCCATGTAGTACCGGGCAATCGTATCCGGACGGGAAAAGCACAGCGTATTGCTGTAAGAAGCTTTTGCAAGTCTTTTTGCAAGTTCAGATATACAGGATATCTGGATCGCTTTCACTCTTCCGATCCCTTTGATCTTTTTCAATCGTTCCATACTGAACTGATGGATCCCGAGGATCCCGGTCTCTCCTGCATTATAAAGGATGCGTCTTGCAAGAGAAACGGCATTTTCTCCTCTGGTGCCTGTCCGGAGCAAAACGGCGAGAAGCTCTACGTCTGTCAGCCTGCCTGCGCCCAGCCTTTCACACTTTTCGTACGGACGCTCTGCTTCGGGTATTTCTTTCATGGTATTTGACTGATTCATTTTCTCTTTGGATTCGTGCGATATTCCAGACCATGCTGTATTATAAGAAACGGTAGATGAAAATGGAAAGAATCACGCCAATAATACTTGCAATGGTTATTTTTATCGTAAGACCAAAGGTAACGACCAGAACACCGAGGTTCAACACGATCGGCTCGTCCAGTCCAAAAGACTGGCCGTAGGCCAGCCAGTCAAGAGCCGGCACTCCTTCTGCCAGCATCCCGATAAATCCCCCAAGTACAATTCCCGCCAGTAACAACAGAAATAAAGCCCAGGCGTTTTTACTTCCTGTTCCCTTCATATGTACTCCTCCTCATTTTAAGCAGTCTAACTCAAAACTCAATACATTCTATCACATTTCAGAAAATGTGTATAGGGCATTCCCATTAAAAAAATCTTAAACTTCGCAGGAGACTTCGCAGTCTTTGTCGAACGGACGGTAAGTCTGACTGATCATGCGGGCAACTTTCAGACCGTCCATAGCGGCGGATGTGATGCCGCCGGCATATCCTGCGCCCTCTCCGCAGGGATATACTCCTTTGACGTTTGCCTCCAGACAGTCTTTATCCCTGAGAATCCGCACGGGAGACGAAGTCCTGCTCTCTACTCCGGACATAACCGCATCTTTTCTTGCATATCCGGGAATCTTTCTGTCAAAGGCAAGGATGCCTTCTTTCAGACATTCTGCGATCTCTTCCGGGAAGATATCCCGAAGATTGCTCCAGGTATAAGAGCCTTTGATCTGGGGTGCAAACGCGCCCGGACCTTCGGA
>CASEIR010000074.1 GCA_949287925.1 uncultured Lachnospiraceae bacterium | reverse complement strand
GTTGACATCTCTCGATGTCCGTTCTGAAATTTCTCTTAGAATTTTCAGGGTCGTTGTCTATTGTTTAATTATCAAAGTGCTGTGTTTTGTTGTCTCAGCGACAACTTCTATAAGATATCATACTCAGTTATGTTTGTCAACACCTTTTTGAAATCTTTTTTTATTTTCCATCGCTCGTTCAGGATGTCTCGCACCCGTCATTTGCGACAGCTATGATAGAATACCATGATGTTTTTGGAATGTCAATACCTTTTTTACTTTTTTCATTTAGGGACAGGTCAACACTCATTGGGGACGGGGAATTTTCAAAAATTCCCCGTCCCCAATGAGGTTATTTTAAATCTTCTGTTATGGATTTTAAGTTCAAAAAGTTAGTAAGATAGTCTTTTGTTCCTGTTTTTGCATCTGTTCCGGACATATTGAATCCGCCAAACGGATGCTGCAACACTACTGCCGCTGTAGATTTCCGGTTAAAATACAGATTTCCGACATGGAAGTTCAGCTTTGCTTTCCGGATATTTTCTCTGGTTTCGCTGTATACGGAGCCGGTCAGTCCGTATTCTGTCTGGTTTGCGATCTCCAATGCTTTATCAAAGGATTCTACTTTTACGATTGCAAGTACCGGCCCAAAGATTTCTTCATTTGCAATCCGTGCATCTTTGTCCACATCCCGCACTACTGTCGGCTCTATATAGAAGCCCTCCGCATCGCTGTAGTTTCCGCCGTACACGATATTGCCTTCCTTTCTTGCCACTTCCACATAACCGGTTATGCTGTCATATGCTGCCTGATTAATCACCGGTCCCATTGCCGCATTTCTCCTTCCGCTTCCCTGGTCTTCTTTCAGCGTCCTGGCACATGCCACTACTTCTTCCACCAGTTCATCGTATACATCGCTCATTACCAGTGCTCTGGAGCATGCGGAACACTTCTGTCCCTGGAAAGTAAATGCAGAACTTGCGATTCCCTGGGCTGCTTTCTTAATATCAGCAGTGGAATCCACGATGATCGCATTCTTTCCGCCCATCTCGGCAACCACTCGCTTCAGCCATTTCTGACCTTCCGCAACCTTCGCCGCTCTTTCGTTGATTCGACATCCTACAGTTTTGGATCCTGTAAAGTTTATGAATCTGGTTAACGGATGTTCTACGATATAATCTCCAATCTCAGATCCGGAACCCGGAATATAGTTAACCGCGCCTGCCGGGAACCCGGCCTTCAAACATAATTCCATGAATTTATATGCGACAATCGGTGTGTCAGATGACGGTTTACAAATCACACAGTTACCTGTTACCAGTGCGGACGCAACCATACCACCGCAGATAGACAGCGGAAAATTCCACGGCGGAACGATAGCTCCCACGCCGATCGGAATATAGATACACTTCGTAAATTCATCCGTCGGAACCAGTTCCAGTCCTTTATCCAGCTCTTCCATATGCATGGCATATGAATTGAAGAAATCCAGCGCTTCACAGAGTTCCCCATCCGCTTCACCCCAGTTCTTTCCACTTTCTTCCACATTCCACGCATCCAGGATAAACCGGTTCTCTTCTATTAAACAGGTCAGTCTCCGAAGGCAGCGAATGCGTTCTTCCGCAGGAGTCAAGCTCCAGGACGCGAACGCCTCATGCGCGGTACGAATCGCCTGATCCGCCAGCTCCTGGCTGCAGGAGCATGCATATCCCAGCACTTCCTTTGTTGCCGGCGAAATAGAAACAATCTTTTTTTCCGTCTCAATTTTCTCTCCACCGATCATCAAAGGATAAATCCTCCCCTTTTCCGCATCCACCTGCGCGAAAGCCTCTTCCAGCTTTTTGCGATTTTCCTCCAAAGAAAAATCCAGTTCTACCGCGTTTTTGAAACCGTTTAACATAATATATTCCTCCTTATCAAAATATATGTCCAAGCACATGTATGAACACTGCCCGAATCCATTATAGACCGTAGTATTATTTATTCTGTATATTACACCCGTCTTTATTGTCTTTATTTTATCAAATATGTACAAATTACATATCCATATCATACATTTTTCTTCCCACAAAGTCAATTGGGGACGTAGTATTTTTTTAATATACTACGTCCCCAATTGTCGAACAGTTTTAAATCAGACCAATTGCCTGGTTGATGGTACGGACTCCGATAATTTTGATCCCTTCTGTTTTTGCCGTATCCTCTATACTTTTTCTCGAGACTTCCGGTATAATACAGGTTCGGAATCCCAGTTTCTGCGCTTCTGCAATTCTTTGTTCCGGCATTGCAACCGCCCGGACCTCGCCGCTAAGCCCCACTTCACCAAACACAATGCAATCTTCCGGCACCGGTTTATTCTTATAGCTGGATGCGATCGCCATTACAATTCCAAGGTCTGCCGCCGGTTCATTCATCCGAATCCCACCAGCTATGTTTACATACGCATCATAATCAGAAAGCGGCAGTCCCACGCGCTTCTCCAACACCGCCATCAGAAGATTTACGCGGTTATAGTCAACCCCGGCCGCCGTTCTTCTCGGCATGCCAAAACTAGTCTTGCATACTAGCGCCTGTATTTCCATCAACACCGGCCTTGTTCCTTCCATCGCACACGCCACCACAGATCCCGACGCGTTCTCCGGTCTTCCGCTGAGCATATATTCAGATGGATTTTCCACTTCAGCAAGCCCTTCTCTGCGCATTTCAAACACCCCGATCTCATTTGTGGAGCCAAAACGATTCTTTACGCCTCTTAGTATCCGGTAGGAAGCGTGGCGGTCTCCTTCAAAATACAATACCGTATCCACCATATGCTCCAATACGCGCGGGCCTGCCACCGTACCCTCTTTTGTCACATGTCCCACAATAAAAACTGCAATATTCAATCCTTTTGCAAGCTGCATGAAAACATTCGTAGATTCCCGTACCTGGGAAACACTGCCGGGCGCTGAAGCGACATCTTCATCATACATCGTCTGAATGGAATCGATCACCACCATATCCGGCCGTTGCCGTTCGATTGCCACACGTATCTGGCCCAGATTCGTCTCACAGAGCAAAAGCAGAGAATCCGAAAAGTTCCCCATCCGGTTCGCTCTCAATTTAATCTGTTTTAATGATTCTTCTCCCGAAATATACAGTACTTTCTTATGTCTGTCTGACAGCTGTCTGCATACCTGCAGCAGTAATGTAGACTTTCCAATCCCCGGATCGCCTCCCACCAGCACCAGAGATCCCGGGACAATCCCGCCTCCCAGCACACGGTCCAGTTCTCCGATTCCCGTCCAGATGCGGTCATCCTCATCCGTCCGTATACTGGACAATGCCACCACTTCCGCAGATGCGCCAGCTTTTTCCCGCCTGGTCCCACTTCCGACAGCCGTGCTTACCCTTTCTTCTACAAACGTATTCCACTCCCTGCACATAGGACACTGCCCCAGCCATTTACTCTCTTCATGTCCGCAGTTCTGACAGAAATATACACTTTTTTTCCCTTTTGCCATTCCATCTATCCTTTCCTGATCACGTCATAAAACCTGCCATAAAACACACTAAATTTGCAAAAACAATCCCAAATCATAAACAGTGACAGAATTTCAGACGAACCCGAACTTTCGTCCGTCACAATCACAAAAAAGAGCCGCCGTTTTCTGCAGCTCTTTTTCATCTTCTTCCTGTTTAGCAGACTTATTTCTTCACAATCTTTACCGCGACAGATTTCTCCGGTGCGAGTTCGGCGCTGACGCTTAATTTGCCGCTGAGATTCGTCTTCATATCTCCCACATTCACATCATCCATGTATATCACATATTCACTGTCAGCCTCCAGCTCTAATGTAAACTGCGCATCCTGCGGTCCGGACACCTCGAATGATACTTGAGATTCCGACGCCTGGAAATTCTGTACTGCCGTCCCCGGCACTGATTCATAAACAAACATTCCGTTTCGTTCCAGTTTCGTAATCTCGGCAAATGTTTTTACCTTATATATATCACCCTGATGCTCGAATCCATCCAGCTTGGTCTTACTCCCCAATGTATAATCTCCAAAGCTCAATGTTCCGTCTGGTTCAGCTCTTAAAAGCTCTTTCACTGCTGCCATTATATTCTCCTCCTAAGGTTCTTCTTTTGTATCCCCATTATATCTCAAAACCATTTTAATTTGTAGTCTTTGGTATAAAATTTATTTCTTTTTTAGACACTCCGGCTATCACTTCTGAATCACGCTGAATCCGGCCGGACAGCACGGCTTCCGCCAGCTTATCCTCCAACTGGTTCTGCACGGCGCGGCGCAGAGGTCTTGCCCCATACTTCTGATCCGTTCCAGTCTCCACAATGTGCTTTTTCACCGAATCCCGGATAGTCAGACGAATTCCCAGCTGCTCCTTGGCCCGGGCCGCAAATTCTTTGCACATCAGTCCGACAATCTTTTTCATATCGTCCTGGCTCAATGGATGGAATACCAGTATCTCATCAATACGGTTCAGAAATTCCGGGCGGAAAATCAGTTTCACCTCATTCATCACATTGCTTTTCATCCGTTTGTAATCACCCGCTACATCTTCCTTTGCATTGAACCCCAGCTTTTTGGGATCGATGATTGCCTGGGCGCCCGCATTAGAAGTCATAATAATAACCGTATTTCGAAAATCTACTTTTCTGCCCTGGGAATCCGTGATATGTCCGTCATCCAACACCTGCAGCAGAATGTTGAATACATCCGGATGCGCTTTCTCAATCTCGTCAAACAGCACCACCGAATAGGGATGTCTGCGCACCTGCTCGCTCAGCTGTCCCCCATCGTCATGCCCTACATATCCCGGAGGCGATCCTATCATCTTAGAGACACTGTGCTTTTCCATGTATTCTGACATATCGACACGAATCATGGAGTCTTCTGTTCCGAACAAAGCTTCCGCAAGAGCCTTGGACAATTCTGTTTTTCCCACGCCAGTCGGTCCCAGAAACAGAAACGATCCAATAGGCCGTTTCGGATCTTTCAGACCAACCCTTCCACGTTTGATAGAACGCGCCACAGCTGACACCGCTTCTTCCTGGCCAATCACCCGTTTATGCAACGTCGTTTCCAAACGGTTTAACCGGACACTTTCCGACTCTGCAAGTTTATGAACCGGTATCCTGGTCCACTGAGACACAACATCTGCAATATCTTCTTCTGTTACAGACAGTTTTTTCGACTCATTTCTGTGATGGAAACGTTTTTTCATCCGCTCCAGTTTTAAAACAGTTTCTTTTTGCTCCTTGCTGATCAGAGCCGCTTCTGTCAGATCTCCGGCGCTTAAAGCTTCTTCCAGCCGCACTGCCAGATCTGCGCTAAGCGCTTCCAGTTCAAACAAAGCATCCGGAACTTTAAAACCTCGCAGACTCACTTTGGAGCAAGCCTCATCCAGGACATCAATGGCTTTATCCGGCAGAAATCGATCGCTGATATATCTTCCGGACAGTTTCACTGCCGCTTCCAGCGCCGCCTCCTCAATAACCAGATGATGATGCTCCTCATAGCGGGAACACAAACCTTTTAAGATATTCAGGCAATGCTCTTCTGTCGGTTCTTCCACCGTAATCGGCTGAAACCTTCGTTCCAGAGCCGCATCTTTTTCAATATATTTCCGGTATTCACTGATCGTCGTAGCTCCAATCAGCTGCAGTTCTCCCCGCGCAAGTGATGGTTTCAAAATATTGGAGGCATCCATTGCGCCTTCTGCGCCACCGGCACCGATAATGGTGTGCACCTCGTCCAGAAACAGAATGATATTTCCTGCCGATATCACTTCCTGAATCAGACGTTTCATCCGTTCTTCGAATTCTCCACGATATTTGGAACCTGCAATCATAGCTGCAAGATCCAGTGTAAGAATCCTTTTCTCTTTCATACTGTCAGGGACTACGCCAGCTGCAATCTGCGCTGCCAGACCTTCGATCACCGCAGTCTTCCCCACTCCAGGTTCCCCCACCAAGCAGGGATTATTCTTGGTTCTCCGGCTCAGTACCTGCATCAGACGGGCAATCTCCGACTCTCTTCCGATCACCGGGTCCAGCTTTCCTTCCGCCGCCTGTGCCGTCAGATCTGTTCCAAACTGTTCCAGCACGCCCTCTTTCCCATGCCCCATTTCCTGAGACACCTCTTCCTGGTATTCCTTTGGATCTGCCCCCAGAACCTCCAGAATATCCTGGAATATCTTCTGCAGATTTACGTTCAGCGTCAGAAGAATTCTGCATGCGACGCTGTCCACATCCCGCAGAAGCGCCAGAAGCATATGTTCTGTACCAATCTCTTCAGAACGGAACCGTACTGCCTCTCGTCTGCTTTCTTCCAGAATATAGGTAAGTCTTGGACTTGCTTCCGGTCTGCCAGTCAGAGTTACGGAACCCACCGGAGATACTAATTCTTCCATTACCTTTTGAATTTTCTCTTCTTCCACTCCGTTTGCGGCCAACACCTGTCCGGCCACGCCTGTGTAAGCTTTTTTCAATCCCAGCAGCAGATGCTCCGTTCCTATATATGGATGGTTCAGATCCTTTGCCATCTTTTCCGCTGTTTTCAGCACTTCCTTTGCCTGTTGTGTATACTTCATGTTGCCTATTCCTTTCTATACTCGTCAAATATATCATCTACCAAAGCGTGTACTTCTTCCCGGGTAATGCTCTTACAACACCCTTTTGCCAATACGATCCGCAAATGCTCACGCATTTTCATAAGCGCCTGGGCTTTATCCGTATCCAGAGCGATAACAGCGCCTCTTCTCCGGTCCAACCGGATAAAACCTTCCTGCTTTAAGATCGTATATGCCTTATTCACCGTATGCATGTTAATTCCCACCGTGTCCGCGAGCTGCCGGACAGAGGGCAAGGCGTCTCCTTCCCGGATCAGATCCATGGCAATCCCCAGAATGATCTGATTCTGCAGCTGTACATACAAAGCTTCCTCACTGTTAAAATCAATCTCAATCAGCATAATATCACCTTTTCGTATCTTTTGTTATACAGACACTATAACACAACATTACTTATAACACAACCAAAAGGAGCTTACAACCGTAATTGTAAGCTCCTTCCTGCAACTTGAAGGAATTAAGTTTGGAAATTATCATGTTTGAAAACAACAACTATATCTACCACAGTGTTTTAACATCTACATATTCATAGCAGTCAAAACTGTCCGCCACATTCTTACAGGTCAGTTTGCCATCGTAAGTGTTGATCGCAGAATACAGAACATCATTATCCTTACATGCCTGCTCCAGACCTTTGTTTGCAATCTGAAGTCCATATGCAACTGTTGCGTTAGTCAAAGCGATCGTAGATGTTCTCGGAACTGCTCCAGGCATATTTCCTACACAGTAGTGAACGATTCCGTCCTCAATAAAGATCGGATCATCATGGTAAGTAACCTTTGTCGTCTCTCCGCATCCGCCCTGATCTACTGCAACGTCAACGAATACAGCACCCGGCTTCATCTCTTTCAGATATTTTTTCTTAAAGATCTTCGGTGCAGATTTGCCAGGAATCAATACGCATCCAATTACAAGATCCGCCTCTTTTACTGCTTTTTCAATATTTGCATCATTGGATACCAAAGTCTGAATTCTTGCCCCAAAAATATCATCCAGATAAGCAAGTCTCTGAATATTGATATCCATAATTGTTACATTCGCGCCCATGCCGACTGCAATCTTACATGCATTTGTTCCTACGGAACCACCGCCAAGGATTACAATATTTGCCTTTGGAGTTCCGGGTACACCTGCCAGAAGAACGCCCTCTCCTCCAAATCTCTTCTCCAGGTATTTTGCACCTTCCTGGATACTCAAACGTCCCGCAATCTGGCTCATAGGTGCCAGCAACGGAATACTTCCATTTCTTTCAATCAATGTTTCATAAGCAACACCTTTTACTTTACCGTTCAGCAAAGCGTCTGTCTGCGGTTTGTCTGCCGCAAGGTGCAGATATGTATAGAGGATCAGTCCCTCATGGAACAACGGATATTCATCCGGAAGCGGTTCTTTTACCTTGATCATCATCTCAACCGTATCCCACACTTCTTTCGCTGTATCCAGAAGCTTTGCTCCCGCTGCTTCATACTCTGCATCCGTAAATCCGGAGCCGATTCCTGCTCCTGCTTCGATATAAACCTCGTGTCCCGCACCTGCATAAATTTTAACATTATCCGGCGTCATACCTACACGAAATTCATTGTTTTTAATTTCTTTTACGCATCCTACTTTCACTTGTCCGTTCCCTCCTGGTTCTGAATCTTTATTTTTCGTTTTCGATACATCTGCCGCTCATGCGGCCCTGATAAATTCTGAACAATATTTTTCACATCTAGTATTTTGTGAAGAATATTATTCATTTGTCTCTAAAATTATACTATCACAAGGGTGTATATTATTCAATAAAAGTTATTTTTTTCACAAAACTTTTATTTTTGTTAATTAAATATCAATTGTATAAACAATTCTCTTGCATATTCCTGCATTTCATGATTAAATCTAATTATAGGACACGCCGTCCCATTTGGCGCCAGGAGGTAACTGCCATGAAAGAATTAAGAGAGACCATTCATAATGCAAATCTCACCAAAACACAGAAAATGATCGCAAAATATATATTAGACAACTCTTCAGACGCTTGTTTTATGACATCTACCGAAATTGCCCTGAAATTGGGGGTCAGTGAATCTTCCGTCATTCGTTTCAGCCGCTCGCTTGGTTTTAACGGTTTTATGGATTTTCAAAAATCGCTGCGCAAAGATTATCAGGACAAAGTCCTTAGTATCTCCAGCAGTATTACCGTCCCCTCCCAGCGCGTTGCAAAACGGGCAAAACTGGACAACAGCGCGGAATACCTGAACCGCCACTTCAAAAATGCCGCGAAGAATCTGGAAAGCGTTTTTGTTAACAATACGATCACCGCTTTTGAAGAAGCCGCCGATCTGATCGTATCTGCAAAACGGAAATACATCGTATGCTCCAGGGGGAACTCCTGTCTGGGCGATTATTTCCTATTATATCTGAAACACATGGTTCCAAATGTAGAGATGACAAATGCTACGTCCATCAGTCCCATCGACCACCTTTGCAACATCTCAAAAGAAGACTGTGTCATCATGTTCAGCTTTCCACGGTACTCTTCTGCGGATAAACTGGCTGCACAGATGGCAGATGAAGCCGGCGCTTCCATTGTTGTAATCACGGATAAGCCCAGCGCGCTTCTGACTCCTTATGCAGATGCGCTTTTGACCGTCCCGGTAAACAGCAACAATTTTTTTAATTCCATGGTTGCTCCCCAGTTTGTATCCGAGGCACTGTTGGACACGATCAGCCATAAGGTCAGAGGAATTGAAAAACGTCTAAAAAAAATCGACAAGTATCTTGGAGAGCTTGGAAACTATTAAAAACCTGCGGATTTGCAGACCTAACATTTTGACTGTTATTCCCAACAAGATGTTGTGTCGGCCAGTCCGCTTTTATTCTATAATCTAGCTCATATCATTCAGACAGGAGGAGAACTTCATGAGCATACTATTCAACGAAAAAACACAGACATTTCATCTGTTTAATGACCAGATCAGCTATATTATGACCGTTCTTCCAAACAAGCACATGGGACAGCTGTATTTTGGCAGACGGATTCATCATAGAGAGGACTATTCTTATCTTCTGGAAACTGCGCCCCGGCCGATGGCTTCTTATATTTTTGAAGGCGATCGCACCGTTTCACTGGAGCATTTACGTCAGGAATACGGTGTATATGGTTCGACAGATTACCGCCAGCCTGCAGTGGAGATCCTGCAGAACAATGGAAGCCGGATCAGCAATTTCCAGTATGAAGGATATAGCATTCAGCCCGGCAAACCTGTTCTATCCGGTCTTCCAGCTACTTATACTGAACAGGACGCCGAAGCAGAGACTCTGACTCTGATCCTGAAGGATTGCGTAACAAATATCACCCTTCACCTGTTTTATACTATTTTTGCCGAAAACGGCATCATTGCACGAAGTGCAAAGTTTATCAACGAAGGAACTGAATCTGTGCATCTTACGAGAGCAATGAGTCTGTGCATGGATCTTCCAGATTACGATTACGATTTTATCCATTTTTCCGGCGCCTGGGCCAGAGAACGGTACGCAAAGCAGCGCCGGCTGGAAATGGGCATCCAGTCCGTAGGCAGTATGCGCGGCCACTCTTCTCACTAACACAATCCTTTTGTAATCTTAAAGCGCCCGCAGGCAGATGATTTTCAAGGCGAGGCCATCGGCTTCAGCCTGATCTACAGCGGAAATTTTCTTGCTTCTGTAGAAGTAGATACACACGAAACATCCCGTGTGCTTCTGGGAATCCACCCGGACTGGTTTGATTGGAAGCTGGAAGCTGGCGAAGAATTCCAGACTCCGGAAGCTGTTATGGTATACACCAGCCAGGGGCTGAATGCTCTAAGCCAGTCCTATCACCGACTGTACCGGGGCCGTCTTGCGCGGGGGTACTGGAAAGATAAAGCCCGCCCGATCCTGATCAACAACTGGGAGGCGACTTATTTTGATTTTACAGAGGAACGCCTGGTTGAGATCGCCTCCAAGGCAAAGGAATGCGGCGTAGAACTGTTTGTTCTCGATGACGGATGGTTCGGGGCCCGGCGCAGTGACCGCGCCGGACTTGGCGACTGGGTCGCGTCCAGAGACCTTCTCCCAGAGGGTATCAAGGGCATCGCCCAGAAAATCGAAGATCTGGGAATGAAGTTTGGTCTATGGTTTGAGCCAGAGATGATCAATAAAGACTCGGATCTCTATCGTGCTCATCCTGACTGGATCCTGAAAACGCCAGACCGAAAGGCTTCCCATGGCCGGCACCAATATGTGCTGGACTTTTCCCGCCGCAATGTAGTGGATCATATCTTTGGCATGATGGATCGGATTCTTTCCGAAGCTAAAGTATCCTACATCAAATGGGATATGAACCGCAGCATTACGGAATGCTATTCCAACGGTTATCCTGCTGACCGGCAGGGAGAGATCTTCCACCGCTATATTCTGGGCGTCTATGACCTGTATGAACGGCTGACCAGCAAATACCCTCAGATCCTGTTCGAATCATGCGCAAGCGGAGGTGGGCGTTTCGATCCTGGTATGCTCTATTACGCGCCGCAGGCCTGGACCAGCGATGACACCGATGCAATAGAGCGTCTGAAGATTCAGTACGGTTCTTCTTACTGTTACCCGGTCAGCAGTATGGGCAGTCATGTATCTGTAACACCCAATCACCAGCTGAACCGGTATACGCCATTGGATACCCGCGCAAATGTCGCCTACTTCGGTACATTTGGCTATGAACTGGATCTGAACAAACTGACCCCAGAAGAGCAAGAGGAAGTGAAGCGCCAGGTTGCGTTTATGAAAGAATATCGACAGCTGATACAATTCGGAACTTACTACCGCCTCAGCAGTCCCTTCGAAAGTAATGTCACCGCCTGGATGGTGGTAAGTCCAGACAAACGGGAAGCCATTGTCGGCTGGTACCGGGTGCTGAACGTTGTCAACCACGCCTATAGTCGAATCAGACTTTACGGATTAGATCCGGATCTGTGTTACCGGAATTCACAGGATGCTCGCAGTTACTATGGTGACGAACTGATGAATTATGGACTGGTCACTTCAGATTCTTCCGCAGGAGAAGTCATTGACGGACTTTCTCCCACCCGCGATTTTGATTCCAGGCTCTATATTCTGAAAGCAGAATAATTATAAAAAACTCTCCGGTATATCAGATGATCCACCTGATACACCGGAGAGTTTTTATTATGCCTCGTCGATTGCCTTTCCGATATCATGACGCATATACTTATTCGCAAATTCCACCCATTCTGTTGCTGCATATGCATTGGCTCTTGCTTCTTTCAGATCCTTTCCCTTGGCTGTAATGCCAAGAACTCTTCCGCCACTGGTCACGATCTTGCCGTCCGCTTCTTTGGTACCGGCATGAAAACAATAGTATCCATCCGCTTCTTTAAACTTCTCCAATCCGCTGATCGGAAATCCTTTTTCATAAGCAACCGGATACCCGTCACTGGCCAGAACTACACATACAGCCGCATTATCTTCAAACTGCAGATCAACCTGATCCAGCGTCCCGTCAATACATGCTTCGATTACTTCAATAATATCATTTTTCATTCTTGGAAGCACAACCTGCGCTTCCGGATCTCCAAACCGGGCATTATACTCCAACACTTTAGGACCTTCTTTTGTCAGCATAAGTCCAAAGAAAATAACCCCCTTAAACGGTCTTCCTTCTGCCTTCATGGCATCCACCGTGGGCTGATAAATGTATTTTTCACAGAATTCTTCCACTTCTTTCGTATAAAACGGACTAGGAGAAAATGTTCCCATACCTCCTGTATTCAATCCTGTGTCACCGTCTCCCGCACGCTTATGATCCTGCGCAGAAGTCATAGTCTTTATCGTATTCCCGTCAACAAAAGACAGTACAGACACCTCCCGGCCAGTCATAAACTCCTCTATAACCATCTCATTGCCGGCAGATCCGAATTTTTTATCCAGCATGATCTCCTTCACGCCTTCTTTCGCCTCTTCCAGCGACTCACAGATCAGCACACCCTTTCCCAGCGCAAGCCCGTCCGCTTTTAATACGATCGGGAACTTAGCTTTCTCCAGGTAAGCAATTGCCCGTTCCGGATCAGTAAAGTTTTCATAAGCTGCCGTCGGAATATTGTATTTTTTCATCAGATCTTTGGAAAAGGCTTTGGATCCTTCCAGAACCGCAGCCGCTTTATTCGGGCCAAAAGCACGGATTCCAGCCGCTTCCAGCTCATCCACCAGACCTCCTACCAGCGGATCGTCCATGCCTACGATAACCAGGTCTACTCCCTTTTCCTTCGCAAATGCCACGATCCGGTCGAATTCCATCGCTCCGATAGGCGCGCACTCCGCATACTCCGCAATCCCTGCATTCCCGGGCGTACAATAGATCTTGTCTACTTTTTCACTCTTAGCCACGCAATATGCGATCGCATGTTCTCTTCCGCCACTTCCAACGATCAATACTTTCATCTTCCCATGCCTCCTATGTAATTGTATAATCTATATCATGTATCTTTTTCTCCGAAACCTCAACGATGCCATTCTTCACACTGACTCTTCCTGCCGCGATCAGATCGATGGCCTGAGGCAGGATCTGCCATTCTGCCTGTTCCATCACCCGTCTTTGCAGGATCTCAGGGGTATCTCCCTTTTCTACCGCCACTGCTTTCTGCAGGATAATCGGACCCGTATCCGTTCCTTCGTCCACAAAATGCACGGTAGCTCCCACCACCTTCACTCCCCGGGCAAGGGCCGCTTCATGAACCTTAAGCCCATAATACCCTGTTCCGCAGAAGGAAGGGATCAAAGAGGGATGGATATTGATGATACGATTTCGGTAACGCTTGATCATATCAGGTGGAATCACTACCAGGAAACCAGCCAGTACGATAAGATCCGGCGCAATCTGATTAATCGTTTCCAGAAAAGCCTGATTGAATGCTTCCCTTGTTTCGTAATCCTTGGGCGAAATACACCGACAGTCGATTCCGTGGTTTCTGGCCCTCTCCAATGCATAGGCATTGGAATTATTGCTGATTACCTCCGCGATCCGGGCGTTGCGGATCTTCCCGCTTTCGATTCCATCGATAACTGCCTGCAGATTCGTTCCGCCTCCGGATACCAGTACAACAAGCTTTAACATAATTCAACTCCCTTATCTCCAGTTGCAATATGGCCTACCACATATGGATCTTCTCCAGCTGCTTTGATGGCCTCCATCGCTTTATCCACATCTGCGGGATCAACGGCAATGATCATGCCCAATCCCATATTATAGGTATTATACATAGCATGCTCATCCACATTTCCTTCTTTTGCAAGCTTGTTGAAGATAGGGGGAATGGGGTAACTATCCTTCTTTACAACTGCCTTTACCCCTTCACAAAGCATCCGGGGTATATTCTCATAGAATCCTCCTCCGGTAATATGACTGCAGGCTTTTACTCTTACGCCCGCATTCTTCACGCTTTTCAACGCCTTTACATAGATTTTTGTAGGAGCCAGCAGCGCCTCTCCCAGGGTAGTTCCCAGATCTTCATGATACGTTTCCAGTGATTCTCTGGTCATCTCAAACACTTTACGCACCAGAGAGAACCCGTTACTGTGAACTCCGGAAGATGCCATGCCAATTAACACATCCCCCTCCTTCAGGTCTTCTCCTGTAATCATATCCTTCTTATCACACACGCCTACGGCGAATCCTGCCAAATCATAATCATCCTCTGGCATCAACCCTGGATGTTCTGCAGTCTCTCCGCCGATCAGGGCTGCTTCTGACTGCAGACACCCCTCTGCCACACCCTTCACAATATCCGCGATCTTCTCCGGATAATTCTTTCCACAAGCGATATAATCCAGAAAGAACAATGGTTCTCCGCCTGCACAGGCAATATCATTCACACACATCGCCACTGCATCAATCCCGATGGTGTCATGCTTGTCCATAATCATAGCCAGCTTCACCTTCGTGCCGCATCCGTCTGTACCGGACAGCAGTACCGGTTCTTCCATTTCTTTGATCTTGCTCAGGGAAAATGCGCCTGAAAATCCGCCCAGTCCTCCCAGTACCTCTGGACGCATCGTCTTTTTCACATGCTCCTTCATCAGTTCTACTGATCTGTAACCGGCTTCAATATCCACGCCTGCTTTCTTATAATCCATAACCATTCTCCTTCTCTCAGTCGTTCGTATTATTTCTGGGCCAGATATGCCTCATACCCGATCTCATCCAGCTTTGCAGCTTTCCCCTGCACAGTCTCTTTCATTTCTGTCGTATAAGCTTTCAGCTGCTCCAGCAACGCCTCATCCGATACTGCAAGAATCTTTGCCGCGAGGATCGCCGCATTCATTCCGCCATCGATAGCAACCGTCGCAACCGGAATTCCCGGCGGCATCTGCACGATAGAAAACAGCGCGTCTTCTCCCGCAAGATTTTTTCCAGACATGGGAACGCCAATCACCGGCATCGGGAACAACGCCGCACACATTCCTGGAAGATGCGCTGCCATTCCTGCTCCTGCGATAATCACCTTAATTCCCTTGCCTTCCGCTGCCTTCGCCCACTCAAAGAACACATCCGGCTCCCGGTGCGCTGAGATGATCGTCATCTCATAATCAATCCCAAATTTCTCCAGCATAGCCGCAGCTTTGCTCATCACCTTCAGATCCGAGTCGCTGCCCATTACAATTCCTACTTTTGGCATAATTTTCATCCTTTCTTTTTCATGCGTTCATCATACATGATTTGTCCATATTTTTCAACGGTTCGTTTAAAAACTCCGTGCCGTCCAATACAAACCTTCCGTTCTCCAGAATCGGAATCTCTTCTCCATCTTCCGTCACAACAGCAATCTTGCTCAGTTCTTCATAAGGAATCGTTATATCCGTGTGACAGTGAAAATAAGCTTTCGACACATCCTCTTTTCTGCGGACAGAGATGCTGTTGTCTCTTGCAATGATCTCTTTTCCATCAGGATTATATACCGCAATATCTTCGCTCCAGCTGTAACAGGTATCCCCCACTGCAAAATGCGGGCCCATTTTTTCAGCGATCAGGATCGGCAGCTTATCTTCAATCCCGTATTTTTTCGCCGCTGCATAGGCGGTTGTATTGGTTCCAATTGCAAATTCTCCCATCGGAAGCGTCGAATGACTGTATAGAATATTCTCCCGGATATAATTTTTATTTTCCATTTCCCTGGAAAAATTGCCGCAACTGTAATCTGCAATCATTCCATTCGCAAACGTAAGCTCCAGATCCTGATACTGAAGTTCGTTCAGATAGACCTTTTTCACATGCAGCACCCCGCTGGTGCCTTCCAGAACCGGCGAAGTAAACACTTCACCTACCGGAATATTCACATCCGCCACACAATTTTCAAAAATCGTCTGTGTGTCCGGATCTGTCAGCGGATGCAGCTGTACATTCAGATCTGTGCGGTTTCCGTCTCTTCCGAGAATATGCACATAGATTCCCCGGTCAAGCACGTCAATCATTTTCTGCTGAACCCGCCTGTACTTTCCGGCATCCAGCGTATTAATCCGAATCACTTCATCAAAAATCTCTTCGTAAGCGGCGCCAATCTCCGGCGCCGGATAGGCAATGATGGTATAACTTCTCTCATCCCCGGGAATATATCGGTTCACAATCTGGCTCTGGCGGCTGTCAAACTGCACAGACAATTGTTCCTGTCTGTCCGTAAATCGCAATGCTTCTTCTTTTTGAATTGGCGAGAATGGCGCTTCTCCAAACATTTCAATCACTGCCGGACCAGCCATTGCAGCTGCTAATACTTTCTCATGTTCATATGTGGTCTGAATCACCTCAAGTTTACGCTCCAGAAATCTTTTATCGAAAAAGATTGCCTGATCACTGCGGTGATCATACTCATACTGAGGATTCGCAGTTCCCCCATAATATCCTGTCTTCGCCTGCTGGCGCCTAGTCAACATGCTGACGCCCGCCCGGTAGATCACTGGTTTCAGTCCCATTGCTTCAAAGTTCTCTATCGCCCGTTTAATCACACGCTCAAATCCCAGGACATAACGGATGTTTACTGTAGATTTTAAAGACAGGTCTTTCCCCGTGTTTAAAAAACCTTCCCGGTATCCATCCGTATACACATCGGCCATTTTTCGGATCACGGATTCTTCCAGACCGGCCAGATGCTTTGCCGTTTTCCATTCATTATCACTGATATATTCTCCAAAAAAGTAAAGATATCGCAGATCCTGCGGATCACTTTCCCGGATCAGGTCTACGGCAAACGTCCGATCCGGATCAATCTGATCGCGGATACGGTCTGCAACGAATACGTCACAATAGTCGCTGGCATACCAGTAGATCGTGTCCTTGATATGACGAAGTTCCGGAACCGGATCCTCTTCAAATTGATGATATATCTCAATCAACAGTTCAAACAGGATGTCCAAATATTCCGTCTTTCCTTCAAATACATATACAATACTCCCTCTCAGTTCCGCATAAAGCGCGCAAAGAACCGGTCCATATTCCTGCCCCAGCTTCTCAGCGGCATAAGAGGGATTGGCATAACTTTTTTCATAATATTCTGGAAGGATATCCTCATACAGCCGGCGGTTCCATTGCTTCAGCGTCCCCAAATCCGCTTCACGGTAACGCCCGCTGTTCCATTCCTCTCTAAGCTCGTCGATCATCAGCGCAAACTCCGCCATCTGGCGAAAAAAAGGCAGGAATCGTGCATCCACACTTTCTTCCCTGCTCATTTGCCGGAGTCTACCTATACACAAGTCATACCGCTCTTCTGTCATCACAATAACCCCCTGATAAATATTGCTGCCATTCCAATCAAAAACACACCGTTCATTCCGATTCCAACTTTACAGGTGGCATAATTCTTATTGCGTTCTCTCAGCCCCTTTATTCCAAGATACAGCCCCATTGCAGAAAGAACCAGCGTGCCAAGGCCAACCAGCCCGAATATCACACCTATCTCTCCTTTTGCAAGGAAAGATATAACCAGCATCAACAACACCAGCACCAGCACAACAATTCCATAAATACAGGAATAAACGCCTTTGCGTGCATGGCGCAGCGGCGTCTGTCCATATTTGGTCCGGATCATTTTCTTTCTTTGCTTTGCTCTGGCTTTTGCAGCTTCTTTAGCCCTGTCTTCTTCTGTTTTTATTTTTTTTCTTACTATCATGTCTTCTCCTTATCGCCGCACAGATTACAAAAATAAGATATCCGGTCAGCCCTCCAACCGTGTTCAGCAGCAAATCATCCACATCAAAGCTTCCCACCCGGGTAATAAGCTGGAACGTCTCTACACAAAGACTTAATCCAAAACTATAAAATACTGTGGCGAACAGACTTCTGCGGCTGCTCGCCATCGGCATAAAAAATCCAAACGGAATGAATATAATCACATTTCCAAACAGATTCGTGAACATGGCGAACATTCCAAGTTGTTCCCGGTACTGCCAGAAACGTCTGATCTCCCTGAACAGTACCAGATTGTAATGATATTCTTTCATCACACCGGTTCGTCCATACCAATCTGAAAACAATAAAAAATATATAAGAAAAAACACATACAATACGAATAAGATTTTCCCAAATAACCTGATTTTCTTCTTCGTCTTATAATTCAAAGCTACTGCTTCCCTTCTATCAAACCTCTAAAACGTAAGCCCTTTTTTCTCCTTCTGGAGTTTCGCACCGCTGATGATCGCTATAACGCCCACCGTTATACCGACGACAAGAACTACGATTCCGGCCGCTATATTGGCCGCTCCGGCAAAACTCATAACCTTATATGCTTTTTCATTCATGCAACAGCCCTCCTGCTTCTATTTCGCGCCGTATTGTTCATAATATGCGTCAATTGCTGACTTTAATGTATCATCAATGATGATTCTTCCCTGACATTCCTTGTTATACAGATGTTCCACCACCTCTTTCATGGTGACGATCGCACTGGTCTCAAAGCCATATAGATCTTTGACTTCATCCAGCGCGCACTTTTCTCCGCCTTTTCCCACTTCCATACGGTCCAGAGATACCATCAGTCCTACAATGGTAACATCCGCAGCTCCTCTGACTTTCGGGACAGTCTCTTCCATAGATTTTCCGGATGTGGTCACGTCTTCAATCATGATCACACGATCTCCGTCCCTCAGGCTGCTTCCAAGGAAATTCCCTTTATCGGCCCCATGGTCCTTTTCTTCCTTGCGGTCCGAACAGTAACGTACTTCTTTTCCATACATCTCACTGTATGCAATAGCGGTTACCACGCTGAGCGGAATCCCTTTATAGGCCGGCCCGAACAACACGTCAAAGTCATCGCCATATTGATCGTGAATCGCCTTTGCATAATATTCACCCAGCTTTTTAAGCTGCGTGCCTGTCACATAAGCTCCCGCATTCATAAAAAACGGAGATTTTCTTCCACTTTTCAGTGTGAACTCCCCGAATTTCAACACGTCGCTTTCTACCATAAATTCGATAAATTCCTGCTTGTACTGTTCCATATCTTTCAAACCTCCTACATAATTCTTATCAATTCTAACATATCTGGTAGGGTTTTTCAATTCAGGAATTACCCTGGTCTCCTTCAAATCTTTCAGCCACCTTTTTCAGCCATTCTCTGATCGGCAGATGCTGCGGACACATCTTCTCACATTGACCGCACCTGATACAATCACCTGCCTTGCCATACTGCTCTGAAAAATGACTGTACAGCATCGTCTGTGCTGTCCATGCCTTCGTTTCCAACTCCCGCATGTCTGCATTGTAGAGTGCAAAGTATTTAGGAATAGCAATATTTATCGGGCATTTATTGATACAGTAAGAACATCCGGTACACGGAATGGCAACACTCTGATTGATCATTTTTGCAGCTTCGCAGACTAATTCAAATTCTTCCGGTGCAAATGGTTTGAAATTTTCCATATACGATAAATTGTCTTTTAACTGTTCCATGCTGCTCATGCCACTTAAAACCAACATAACATTCTCATGGCTTGCCGCAAAGCGGATCGCCCACGAAACAACAGACATATCAGAGTGATAAGACTTGAATAACTTTTCCGCTTCTTCCGGAATATCTGCAAGAGTTCCACCCTTGACAGGTTCCATAACAATAACCGGTTTCCCGTGCTTTTTCGCTACCTGATAACACTTTTCCGACTGAATCGTGTCATTCTTCCAGTTCCTTTTCTTCCCGGATCAGTACAAGAGGCATTTTATCCGCAAGCAGGAAAGCAGAGCGGGGATAACGGTCTGCAAAACACTCTTTTACAGATATTTCCGACTGTCCATCGTGATAAAACCATGCTGTATCAAAGTATTGGAATCCTTTATCCAGATAATAGTCAACCATATCACATAACATTTTCTTATCTACACGAGAAAATTCATCATTTATCAGCGGTAAACGCATAAGTCCAAATCCCAGTTTTTTCATCTATCCGTTCCTCCATCCGGCACACTTAACTGCCATTAATCTTATTGATACATATGCTGGTGTATTTTTCCCAAAGGTCTGTTATCACTTCCTGCTCCCGCTCTGATAAAGAAGCAAACGCCTGTAGTTCCGCCTGCTCAATGTGGGAAATCACTTTCTGTTGAAATTCTTTCCCCTTTTCTGTAAGTACGATCAAACGAGAACGTCTGTCCTTCGGATTTTCAGCCATGGCAGCATATCCCCTCTTTACAAAAGAGAGTATCACCTTATTGACAGTCTGCTTCGGAAAATATAAGATATCGCACAGTTCTTTCTGCGTCGTCCCCTCACCGTCCAGCAGCTGCAATATAAACATAGAAATATAGGTCAGATCATGTATCTTTGCATAGTCCTCATATACATGATTCAATTTCTGCCATTGCAGATAAAAACGTTTTAAATTATATGGCCTGTCTATCTCGTTCATATTTAGTCTCCTTTTAGACTATTTTAACATATGTTTTTTTACTTCACAAGGAAAACACTACTATCTTTCATCATTTTGAAAAAACAAAAAAAGCCCTCATA
Source organism: uncultured Lachnospiraceae bacterium (assembly GCA_949287925.1). Classification (GTDB taxonomy): domain Bacteria; phylum Bacillota; class Clostridia; order Lachnospirales; family Lachnospiraceae; genus Merdimonas. Next base: position 987 of record CASEIR010000074.1, on the reverse strand, counting down.
AGAGTCTGCTACAAAACAGCATTTACACTCTTAATCCGGACTTTTCTTTATATTCCGACTATATAGAAAGACCATTAGGTTTCCAAATTTATCGGTATAGAAGCCCCCAGCGAATACAAGGACATAACAACTTATGAGAAGTTATGGGGAACAGCGGTTACAAACCCGGTAACTGCATTTTCTCATGATTCCCTTTTATTCCCGTTTTTCTCTCATTTACCAATATTTTTCTACATAACCCATGGCTTCTTTTTCCGTAATCTGATAGGTATCCTGAAGTTTTTGCAAAATCTGTTCCTTCGGAATATCGAATTCCCTCAAAGAATGAATCAATCCGCAGATCCCCCGCTCCAGTTCTTCCTTTTTCCCAGCCTCTTTTCCATCCTGATATCCGTCCTCATAGCCCTCTTTCTTCATGGCTTTCTCATATGCTTCCTGATCGAAACCTTCCAGTACCATCTGTACCACCTCTGCTTTCTGCGCTCTCAGGATATCCGCCAGAACCCCGCCGGCAATACAGCTTTCCACCGACGCTTCCACTGCTTCCTGCAGGTCTTGCCCCTTCGCCTGATTCTTCCGAATAGTATCCACGAAGATAGCGTATTCCTCCAGACGCCTGCATTTCTTCATCAATTCCCTGTTATGCCCGTAATTGATGTTCAACATCAACGTCTGACATTCCAGGCAGGGTTCTTTCTCCCCGTTTGGCCGCCGGAAGAGATCTGATAACTTCAAAATTTTTCGGTCCGGTTCCTCCTGGGTTCCATTGTAGAATACAATGTGCTGAGGAAAGGGAAATTCCTTGGGCGAACTACTGTAGATATTAATCTCACGACTGGAAATGTGTCTGGTATAAACGCCTGCAAAATACAGAAGCCCCCGCATAGGCATATTGGGATTATAAGTGCTCTGGTGCTCATACAGGTTCAGCTCCGCATCGATCAGGAAAGACAAATCGTTCTTCATGGAAAGGTACAGCACATTTTC
>CASEIR010000073.1 GCA_949287925.1 uncultured Lachnospiraceae bacterium | reverse complement strand
TCCTTTCTCTATAATGGATGTTTGGTCACTGACATTATACATGAAAAGGGAGGTCAATGCTCTTTTTATTGCAGATTTCCCTTAAAATCAAGGTTTTTATTATATTTTGAAACAAAAAAACAGGTAGTATTTGACACTACCCATTAAGGATAGGAGGTAGCAATATGGAATATCGTGAAAGTTATGAGATATGGTTAAATAATCCATATTTTGATGAAGCTACAAAAAAAGAACTTCAGAATATTGCGGGAGATGAACAGGAAATTAAAGAACGCTTTTACAAAGAACTTGAATTTGGAACAGCGGGGCTTAGGGGCGTGATTGGCGCCGGAACGAATCGTATGAATATTTATACAGTCCGAAAAGCAACACAGGGACTGGCCAATTACATCAAAAAGAATCAGGGAGAAAATAAAGGAGTGGCGATCGCATATGATTCCAGACGGATGTCGCCGGAATTTGCGGACGAGGCGGCATTATGTCTTGCGGCCAATGGAATTAAAGCATATGTTTTTGAGTCTCTGCGCCCCACCCCGGAACTATCTTATGCGGTAAGGTCTCTTGGATGTATCGCTGGAATTAACATCACTGCCAGCCATAATCCTCCGGAATATAATGGATACAAGGTATACTGGGAAGACGGCGCCCAGATTACGCCTCCCCATGACAAAGGAATCATGGACGAAGTGAAGGCTGTTACGGACTATAATACAGTGAAGACGATGGATCGCGAGACGGCGAAGGAGGCCGGGCTTTATCAGGTGATCGGCCAAGAAGTGGACGACGGATATATTGCAGAACTGAAAAAACAGGTGATTCACCAGGATTCCATCAATGCTGTTGGAAGAGATCTTAAGATTGTATACAGTCCTTTGCACGGAACCGGAAATATTCCGGCAAGAAGAATTCTGAAAGAATTAGGATTTACCAACGTATATGTTGTAAAAGAGCAGGAGCTTCCAGACGGAGAGTTCCCTACCGTATCCTATCCGAATCCGGAAGCAAAAGAAGCGTTCGAGCTGGGACTTAAGCTGGCGAGAGAAGTGGACGCGGATCTGGTTCTGGCAACCGATCCGGACGCGGACCGGCTGGGCGTATATGTGAAAGATACGAAGTCCGGAGAATATAAAGTGCTGACAGGAAACATGTCGGGCTGTCTGCTGGCAGATTATGAGATCGGTCAGCGTAAAGCGATGTATGGCCTTCCTGAGGACGGATATCTGATCAAGACAATTGTAACTTCGAATCTGGCGGATGCCATCGCAAAAGGATATAACATCGGACTGATCGAAGTTCTGACCGGATTCAAATACATCGGCCAGCAGATTCTGAAATTTGAGACAACCGGAAAAGGAAATTATTTATTTGGATTTGAAGAAAGTTATGGCTGTCTGATCGGTACACACGCAAGAGACAAAGACGCGATTGTGGCAACCATGGCGTTGTGCGAAGCTGCCGCATACTACAGAACTCAGGGAAAGACGCTTTGGGACGCAATGGTGGACATGTATGACAAATATGGCTATTACAAAGACGACATCCAGTCCATCACATTAAAGGGGATCGAAGGACTGCAGAAGATTCAGGAGATTCTGGATACACTGCGCAAGAATCCACCGACAGAGATCGGCGGCTACAAAGTAGTGAAAGCAAGAGACTACCAGGCAGATACGATCAAAGATATTGCGACGGGCGAGGTGACGGCAACAGGACTTCCATCCTCCAATGTACTGTATTATGATCTGACGGATGACGCATGGCTTTGTGTAAGGCCTTCCGGAACAGAGCCGAAGGTAAAATTCTACTATGGAATCAAAGGCAGATCTCTGGAAGACGCAGATGAAAAATCTGCGAAATTAGGCAAAGAAGTTCTGGCAATGATTGATCGTATGCTCTAAATCAAAAAAACCTCAAAAAAGCCGGGAAAAGCCCGAAAATGTGCGAAGAAACTGCGAAATAACCTTGACAAACAGACGTAAAATAGGTATAACAGTAACTAAGGCACTACGTACACGGAATGGATAGACAGGTATGTGTGACGGTTATACTAAGGTGTAGATTAAAATTGCAGGATTCTATATGCAAACAAGAGGAGGAAATTATCCATGAACAAAACAGAATTAATCGCAGCAATTGCAGAAAAAGCTGAGTTATCTAAGAAAGATTCCGAAAAAGCATTAAAAGCTTTTGTTGATGTTATCACAGAAGAACTGAAGAAGGAACACAAGGTTCAGCTGGTTGGTTTCGGAACATTCGAAGTAAGCAGCAGAGCGGCAAGAGAGGGAAGAAATCCTCAGACAGGCAAGACCATGAAGATCGAAGCTTGCAAGGCTCCGAAGTTCAAGGCAGGAAAAGCTCTGAAAGATGCGGTGAATGCATAATATTTCGATAATAGAAGGATGGACAGGCTGCAGGTTATGCAGCCTGTTTTTATATGAGTGCGGCGGGGAATATATCCGAAACTGTGGCCCGCCGTCTGAAGTTTAAGAAGACAGAGGAGTGAAAAATGAGATTAGATAAATTTTTGAAAGTTTCCCGCTTGATCAAGCGCAGAACGGTGGCAAATGAAGCCTGCGATGCCGGAAGAGTGTCGGTAAACGGAACGGTTGCGAAAGCGTCGGTAAAGGTGAAACCTGGAGATATAATTGAGATACAGTTTGGAACCAAAACGGTAAAAGTAGAGGTGTTAGATATCCAGGACACGACCAAAAAGGAAGAAGCCAAGGATTTATTCCGATATTTGTAATAAATGTGAACAACCTTTCATATGATGTTTAAGAAAGGTTGTGAATTGTATGGAAGAGCGAGTGATACAAAAAAATCATAAACTGGTGATCAATAACCGGAAAACAAGTATGGTTACCGGCGTTATGGATGTGCTGTCTTTTGATTTAAACGAAGTCTTACTGGAAACAGAGCAGGGAATGCTGATGGTGAAGGGATCGGACCTGCACGTGAACCGGCTGAGTCTGGAGAAGGGGGAGGTGGATCTGTCGGGAAATATCGACAGCGTAGCCTATTCGGATGTACAAAGCCATGGAAAGTCCCAGGAAAACTTATTTGCAAAATTGTTCCGGTGATGTTATGTCAGGAATCCGGACAGAATTATTCATTTTCCTGACAGCGTTTGTCACAGGGGCGGTACTGCGGATGGCTTATATCTGTCTGACGTATTTGCGGAAAATTGTCAAACACAGGAAAATACTGGTAGATATAGAAGATATGATCTATTGGATCGGCAGTTCGCTTTATCTCTTTGTGCAAATCTACCATACAAGTGATGGTAGGATCAGGTGGTTCTTCCTACTAGGTGTTGCGGTTGGTGTGGCTTTTATCAGCTGGATTTTTAAGAAAATAAAAAATATATACAAAAAAATCTACACGGCTCGAAGAAAAGATTTGACCGGAAAACCTTGATTCAAAAGTTGAAAAAAGCTAGAATAATATCATTAACAGGGTTTAAAGGGTGAGTATGAATATGGATGGAATCAAACAAAAGAGCCGGAAAAGAAGGCAGAAAAGAAGAATTCAGAAGCATAAAAGGAGTATGCTTGGCATTAGTCTGGTTATTGTAATGATGATGGCAGTGGTGTCCATCAACAGTGTCTCCTTGAATGCGAAGGAGAAGGACTATCAAGCGCAGATGGCAGAACTTCAGACCCAGATTGATGAAGAGAAGGAACGGACAGAAGAGATCGACCAGCTGGAGGAATATGTAGGAACCGATGAGTATGTAGAAGAAGTGGCAAAGGATAAACTGGGAATGGTTCATGAAAATGAGATCATTTTCAGACCGGAATAACAGACGAAGGATAAGCTTTAGGACAGGAATTTCCTAAAGCTTTTGTTTATGTAAAGGGAAGTTTAAAAGACGCGCGGGAGTATATAGAAAGGGGTTTGATGTTATGACGGAATTGAAGGAAAAGGAGATTTTCATGAATCCGTATGTTGTTCAGATGGACAAGTTTGCGGATTCGTTGAAGCATCTGTCACATACATTTCTGACGCTGGAAGGATATAAAGGTGATTTTACGAAAGAGGAACTGGATCAGATGTTTGCCAGGGTAACGGAAAAGGTGTGCGGCTGTTGTGAGCGGAGGGAGAGCTGTCTGGGGGAAAAACGAATCCAGACCTTTCAATCCATGCACGAATTTCTGTGCGCGGCTTCGGAATATGGAGCAGAACTGAATGTGGAGCTGAAGCGGAAGCTGAAAAAACGCTGTATAATGGCGCCCAGATTTTTGCGGGAAACGATGGAGGTCTATGGGAATGCCAAAGAAATCCTGATGTGGAACAACAAAATGGTACAGAGCCGGGAAGGGTATGCTGGACAACTGAACTGTTTTGCAAAGCTGATACAGGATACGACCCGGGAATTGGACGCGGGGATTTTCGAAGATGACCATCTGGAAAAACGGTTGAAGATCAGACTGCGCAAGGCGGGAGTTCGCATGCTTTCGACTGTTTTTTATATGACGCCCCAGGGGAAATACGAGATACATCTTACTGTGAAAACGGCGAAAGGGCATATTGCGCCCACCAGGGATGTGGTAGATCTGGTGGGCGAATGCGTTGGACGTACTATGATGCCGAACTATGGAGAGCGGCCGGTGATCGGTGAGGATTACTGTACCATAGCCTGTATTGAAGGAGCCAGGTTTCAGATACTAAGAGGGGTTGCTAAGATTGGGAAAGGCTGTGAAAAGATATCTGGAGACACATTTCTTATGGCAGAGCTTCCCGGCGGAAAACAAGGGATTGCTCTGTCAGATGGAATGGGATCCGGAGAAGAAGCGTTCCGGGAGAGCGCGATGGTAGTGGAGATGTTGGAAGAACTGCTGGAGGCGGGATTCCCGGTAAAAACCGCGGTGGAGATGATGAATACAGCGCTGGTAATCAGCCGGGAAGAAGTCCGTTTCTGCACGGTTGATATCAGTTTGTTTGATCTGTACAGCGGAGAGTGTGAATTTGTAAAGGCCGGAGCGGCTGTTACGTTTATCAAAAGAGAAGATAAGGTGGAGACGATCCGTTCTGCAACGCTTCCCATCGGTGTTCTGCAGGACATCGAGATCAGTGAGGAGAAAAAGCTGTTGGGGTCGGGAGATTACGTTGTTATGGTGACAGACGGGGTTATGGATGCGCTGCCGGCCGGAGAGCAGGATAAGATGCTGCAGGATATCATCGCAGAGACTACACATAGAAACCCCAGGGAAATGGCGCGGCAGATCCTGGAACGTGTGCTGGAAGAAAGCGGTGAGATCCCGCTGGACGATATGACGGTCCTTGTGGCCGGAATCTGGAAGAAATAAGGAAAACTTGCATTTTGAAAGGTTTTTCTTTATAGTTAAAGCATAGGCGTTTTGCAGAATACATAAGAAGGTTGATTCATGTATCAAAGAGTGAAAGCATATATAAAAAAATATCATATGCTGGAGAAGCAAGACAGAATCGTAACAGGCGTATCGGGGGGACCAGACTCCATATGCCTTCTTTTCATGCTGAAAGAATTGCGGGAAGAGATGGATCTCGAAGTTCTTGCGATTCATGTGAACCATGGGATCCGGGGAGAAGCAGCGGATGCGGATGAAAAATATGTAGAGTCGGTTTGCCGTCGCTGGAATATAGAATACCGCAGCGTCCATGCGGATGTGCCGGCATATGCGAAGATCCACGGCCAGACGGTGGAAGAGGCTGGCCGGAGTGTGCGGCGCTCGGCTTTTGAGGAGGCCTGCAGGGAATGGAACGGCACACGGATCGCGCTTGCCCATCATCGGGACGATAATGCGGAGACGTTGATCTGGAATCTGTGCCGGGGCTGCGGACTGCGTGGGCTGGGAGGGATCGCGCCTGTAGAAGGGAGATATATCCGCCCGTTGCTGTGTGCCGGAAAAAAAGAGATTGAATCATATCTGAAAAAAAGGGGAATATCATATTGTACGGATGAAACGAATCTGGAGGATCATTATATGCGCAATCGCATACGGAACCATGTGGTGCCGTATCTGGAGCGGGAAGTGAATTCCCAGACGGTTCCACATATGTCGGAAACGATGGAACAGATGCGGGAACTCTGCAGATACGTGGAGGCGGAAGCGGTCCGGTATGCCCGGGAATGTGTGGAATACCAGGGGGAGGCCGGTGAACGCGCGATGATAAAAGAAGAAGAGTATGCCCGGATTCCCGGGGTGTTCCGTCCTTATGTGCTCCGGGAAGTAATCTGCAGGATCGCGGGACACCGAAAGGATATTGAAGGGATTCACGGGAGACTGCTGGCGGAGATGTTCGACAAACAGTCCGGAAAAAAACTGGATCTGCCTTATCAGGTGCGTGCGGCGCGGTGCTATTGCGGAGTAGAGGTGTGGAAGATCCGGGAAGACGCTGAGGAGGAAGAGCGGGAGCCGCAGCTGCGGATGACCGTATTTGAGCGTCCATCCGGAGTGATAAGATTTCCGGATACCCCCTACACGAAATGGTTTGATTATGATATAATAAAAAATACTGTTAAAATCAGACATCGTGAGCCGGGAGATTATATTGTGATAGACCGTCTCGGAAACAGGCAGAAATTAAAACAGTATTTTATTAACAGCAAGATACCTCAAAATGAGAGAGACCGGGTCTGGCTTATTGCCGACGGCAGGGAAATCCTGTGGATCGTGGGCAGAAGACAGAGCCAGGCATATCAGGTCTCGGACCGGACCAGAAGGATTCTGGAAATAGAAATATGCGGAGGAAAAGAAGATGGCGGAACAAGTAAAAGTAATGATTCCGGAAGAGGAAGTAGCAAAGAGAATTGAAGTGATCGGCAAAAAGATCAGTGAAGACTATGCGGGTAAACAGGTGCATATGATCTGTGTACTCAAAGGAGGCGTGTTCTTTATGTGTGAGCTGGCCAAGAGAATCAGCGTGCCGGTATCCATGGATTTTATGAGTGTCAGCAGTTATGGGGACGGGACTTCTTCAAGCGGAGTGGTTAAGATCGCGAAGGATCTGGATGAGACACTGGAAGGAAAAGACGTCCTGGTGGTAGAAGACATTATTGATTCCGGCCGGACCTTATATTATCTGTTGGAGATCCTTAAAAAACGTCATCCTAACAGTATGCGTCTGTGTACGCTTCTGGATAAACCGGACCGCAGGGTGCGGGATGTAAAAGTGGATTATGTAGGATTTGAAATTCCGGATGAATTTGTTGTGGGATATGGGCTGGATTATGCGCAAAAATATAGAAATCTGCCTTATATCGGCATTGTAGAGGGTGTGGAATAAAGGGGGAATCAGAGGTTTTGAGTGATAAGAGAGCAAAAGGATTAAGCTGGGTTACAGTCCTGGTATTCGCGGTCTTTCTGTTTGCCGCCGTGTGGTATACCACCCAGTTTGAACAGCGGGAAAAGGAGCTGACCTGGGAGGAATTCCAGACGCTGGTTGCAGGCGAACAGGTGGAGCACGTGACTGTCCGGCAGAATAAAAGTGTTCCAACCGGAAAAGTAGAGATCGAATTGAAGGAAGAAGACGAAGAAGGAGATCTGATCAAGTATTTTTATGTTTCTGATGTAAATGAGATTCAGGATTACCTGAAGGATAAGGGCGTGGATTATGAGATGCCGGATATTCCTCAGGACAATTGGCTGGCAACAGCCGTTTTACCCGTGGTGCTGACGCTGGCCGGAATCTTCTTGCTCTTCAGCCTGATGAACCGCCAGGGGGGCGGCGCCAATGCCAAAGCTATGAATTTTGGCAAGAGCCGCGCAAGGCTGAGCTCTGATCAGGAAAAGAAGATTACGTTTTCACAGGTAGCTGGTCTGCAGGAAGAAAAAGAAGAGCTGGAAGAGATCGTTGATTTCCTGAAATCACCGAAGAAATATATCCAGGTAGGAGCAAGAATACCCAAGGGAGTCCTTCTGGTAGGACCGCCGGGAACCGGAAAAACGCTGTTGGCAAAAGCTGTGGCAGGGGAAGCAGGAGTTCCATTTTTTACGATTTCCGGATCGGATTTTGTGGAAATGTTTGTGGGAGTGGGAGCCTCCCGTGTACGGGATCTGTTTGAAGAAGCGAAGCGCCACGCGCCCTGTATCGTATTTATTGACGAGATTGACGCGGTTGCAAGACATCGGGGAACCGGTGTGGGCGGCGGACATGATGAAAGAGAACAGACGCTGAACCAATTGCTGGTTGAGATGGACGGATTCGGTGTGAATGAGGGAATTATCGTGATGGCGGCTACCAACCGGGTGGATATTCTGGATCCTGCGATCCTGCGTCCCGGGCGGTTTGACCGGAAGGTTATTGTAGGCCGGCCAGATGTGCAGGGGCGTGAAGAGATCCTGAAGGTACATGCCAAAGGGAAACCTCTGAGCGAAGAGATTGATTTAAGGCAGATTGCTCAGACGACAGCCGGATTCACCGGCGCGGATCTGGAAAACCTTCTGAATGAAGCCGCGATCCTGGCTGCGAAGGATAACCGGATTTTCCTGAAGCAAGAAGATATCAAGCGCGCGTTCGTAAAAGTAGGCATTGGAGCGGAGAAGAAAAGCCGTGTGATCTCTGAAAAAGAAAAGCGGATCACGGCATTTCATGAAGCGGGTCATGCGATCCTGTTCCATGTGCTGCCGGATGTGGGGCCTGTATACAGCGTATCTATCATACCTACCGGGGGAGCTGGCGGATATACCATGCCGCTTCCGGAGAAAGATGAGATGTTTAATACAAAGGGCAGGATGCTGCAGGATATTACGGTGGCCTTAGGAGGCCGTGTGGCAGAGGAGGCGGTTTTTGACGATATTACCACTGGCGCGTCCCAGGATATCAAGCAGGCTACCAGTCTGGCAAAATCCATGGTTACCAAGTTTGGTATGTCAGAAGCCCTGGGGCTGATCAATTATGACAACGATGGCGATGAGGTGTTCATTGGCAAGGAACTGGCGCATGCTTCCAGGGGTTATGGAGAGAATGTGGCCACAACGATCGACCAGGAAGTGAAGCGGATCATTGACGAGTGCTATGACCGCGCGAAACAAATAATCAGACAGTATGATGAGGTCCTTCACGCCTGTGCGAATCTTCTGCTGGAGAAAGAAAAGATTTCCAGAGAGGAATTTGAGGCATTGTTTCAGGAGGAATCTGTGGACGAATAAGGCTTCATACTGTTCAGAGAGGGATGAATAATATGAGAGAAACAGCGTTGTTTTGTGACGGGACGAAGAGTTATGTTAATCCCCCGGAGCCGGGGGAGAATGAATCTGTCACATTACGTTTCCGAACGGCCAGAGAAGATGTAGATCGGGTGTATCTGATCTCGAAAGACAAAGAATATGAGATGGGCAAAGAGTGCTCGCGCGGAATTTTTGATTATTACTCTATCCGGTATCGCTTAGGAGAGGAACCGTTCCGGTATTCATTCAAGATATTGAGCGGAGATGAGGTTCGTTATTATGGTCGCTGCGGAGTATCGAAAGAACTTGTTGAATTTTATGAATTTGTGATTGTTCCTGGTTTTTCTACCCCGGACTGGGCGAAAGGGGCGGTCATGTATCAGATCTATACGGACCGTTTTTACAACGGAGATCCATCCAATGATGTAGAAACCAGAGAATATTATTATATTGGCGGATACAGTACGAAAGTTTCAGACTGGAATAAATATCCGGATAAAATGGGCGTCCGGGAATTCTATGGAGGAGATCTTCAGGGGGTGATCGATAAACTGGATTATCTGCAGGACCTGGGCGTAGAAGTCCTGTACTTTAATCCGTTATTCGTATCGCCTTCCAATCATAAGTACGATATTCAGGATTATGATTATATTGATCCTCATTTTGGCGTGATCGTTGAGGACGGCGGCGATGTGCTGCCGGAAGGAGTGACGGACAACAGCCGGGCAACCTTGTATCAGAAGCGGACGACCAACAGGAAGAATCTGGAAGCCAGCAACCAGTTGTTTATCCGGCTTGTGGAGGAACTGCATAAAAGAGGAATGAAGATTATTCTGGATGGTGTGTTCAACCACTGCGGATCATTTAATAAATGGATGGACCGGGAACGGATATATGAGGGTCAGGAAGGCTATCAGCCTGGAGCTTATGTATCCAAGGACAGTCCTTACCGGAACTATTTCCGCTTTTTTAAAGAGGAAGATGAAAACTGGCCGTATAATTACAATTATGACGGATGGTGGGGACATGATACTTTGCCGAAACTTAATTACGAGGATTCGGTTCATCTGGAAAATTATATTCTATATATTGGAAAGAAATGGGTGTCGCCGCCTTACAATGCTGACGGCTGGCGGCTAGATGTGGCGGCAGATCTGGGGCGCGATAACGAATATAACCATCAGTTTTGGAAGAAATTCCGGATGGCGGTCAAGTCTGCGAATCCCAACGCGCTGATCTTGGCGGAACATTACGGAGATCCTAGCGACTGGCTTCGGGGAGACGAATGGGATTCGGTCATGAATTATGATGCATTCATGGAACCGGTTACCTGGTTTCTGACAGGTATGGAAAAACACAGTGATGAGATGCGGGCAGAACTTCTTGGCAACGCGGACAATTTTGTGGGATCCATTCTGCATCATATGTCCAATATGCTTACGCCGTCGCTTCAGGTGGCGATGAATGAACTGTCGAACCACGATCATTCCCGCTTCCTGACCCGCACGAACCAGATTGTGGGCCGGACAGAAAATCTGGGACCGGAGATGGCTAATGAATATGTGAATAAAGCAGTCATGCGGGAGGCGGTGGTCGTACAGATGACCTGGCCGGGAGCTCCTACCGTGTATTACGGCGATGAGGCCGGAGTATGCGGATTCACGGATCCGGATAACCGGAGAACCTATCCGTGGGGGCATGAGGATCAGGAGATGATCGCATTCCATAAAGAAATGATTCGGATTCATAAGGAATATCCGGCACTGCGCACAGGATCCCTGAATCTTCTGTTCTGGGACGAAAGTATTTTGGCATATGGAAGGTTTCTGGAGAATGAGCAGATTCTGGTTATCATTAATAACCGGAGCGAACTGACCGAAGTGACAGTTCCGGCCTGGATGGCAGAAGTGCCGATGAAAGGAAGACTGGAACGACTGATCTATACGTATAGTAAAGGCTATACGACACAGTATGACGAATATCTGATCCATGAAGGAGAAGTGGTGGTAAATATGAATCCGCACTCAGCGTTAGTCTGCGTTGCGGTCCGCGAAGATTAAGTGGGGGCGGGGAATTTTCAAAAATTCCCCGTCCCCACTTTAACGCGTTAATACATCGATGCCGGTCTCTGTGACCAGAACCATATATTCAACCTGTGCGGACAGGCCGCCATCTTCAGTGTATACAGTCCAGCCGTTGTCTTCATCAATGAAAAAGTCCGGGCTGCCTTCGTTGATCATGGGTTCAATGGTGAACATCATGCCGGGCACCAGCACCATCTCGCTGCCTTTTGGCGTGACATAGCTGACAAAGGGGTCTTCGTGAAATTCCAGACCGATTCCGTGCCCGCCGATTTCTTCAACAACGGAGTAGCCGTTTTTACGGGCGTGGGAATTGATGGCCCAGGCAATGTCGCCCAGATGCCCCCAGGGTTTTGCGGCCTTCAACCCCAAATCTACGCATTCTCTGGTCACCTGCACCAGTTTTCGAGCGCGTTCGGATATCTTCCCGATGGTGAACATACGTGATGCGTCGGAATAATATCCGTCCAGAATAGTGGACACATCCACATTGATAATATCGCCTTCCTGAAGGATTTCGTTTTCATCCGGGATACCGTGGCAGATTACGTCATTGACGGAAGTGCACACACTTTTAGGGAATCCTTCATAGCCCAGGGGCGCCGGAATGCCGCCGTGTCCGGTTGTGTAATCATAAACCAGCCGGTCAATATCCGCAGTACTCATCCCAGCCTGGATGTGGGCGGCCACGTGGTCCAGGACGGCGGTGTTCAAGTCGGCGCTTTTCTTAATCGCCTGAATCTGTTCCGGTGTTTTCAACAGGGAACGGTCCGGAACAATCTGGCCTTTGGCTGCCAGAGTCCATAATTTTACGTCTAATGAATCCAAGGTCATACCTGCTTTCTATAACTTTTTTACTGGTAATAGTATAACACGTTTGTCAACCGGTGAAAAATACGTTATAATTCCAGTATGTTATGTGTTTTTTGGGCATGGACATGCTGGAGCCATGCGTAATAGAAAGGAGTGGGCATATGTTAAGAATCGGGATGCTTACAAGCGGCGGAGACTGCCAGGCGCTGAATGCCGCTATGCGAGGCGTGGTAAAAGGAATTTGTTCCAAGAGAGATGATGTGGAGATCTATGGATTTCAGGAAGGCTATAAAGGATTGATTTATTCGAATTTTAAGATGCTGACGTCCCGGGACTTCTCCGGAATCCTGACCGTGGGCGGAACGATCCTTGGAACGTCCCGGCAACCTTTTAAGCTGATGCGTGTGCCGGACGAAAACGGCCTGGATAAGGTGGAGGCGATGAAGCATACCTATCACAAGCTGAATCTGAATTGTCTGGTGATCCTGGGAGGAAACGGCACGCATAAAACGGCGAATATGCTCCGGGAAGAAGGGTTGAACATCATTACGCTGCCAAAGACGATTGACAATGATCTGTGGGGAACGGACATGACGTTTGGGTTCCAAAGCGCGGTGGATATTGCAACAGATACCATCGACAAGATCCATACTACGGCGACTTCCCACAGCCGTGTGTTTATTGTAGAGGTTATGGGACATAAAGTTGGATGGGTGACGTTACATGCAGGTATCGCGGGCGGCGCCGATATTGTACTGCTTCCGGAGATTCCCTATGATATCGATGTTGTCGTAGACGCAATCAACAAGCGGAAAGCGGCCGGAAAGAGATTTACCATTATTGCAGTCGCTGAAGGAGCAATCTCCAAACAGGACGCAAAACTGTCGAAAAAAGAACTGAAGGCTAAAAAAGAGAAGAACAAATATCCATCCGTGGCATATGAACTGGCGGAGCGGATCCAGAAGAAGACAGATCAGGAAGTACGTATTACGGTTCCGGGACACACCCAGAGGGGCGGATCCCCGTGCCCGTATGACCGGGTTCTGTCAACCAGGCTTGGAGCAGCGGCAGCAGAAGCAATCCTGGACGGAGACTATGGATGTATGGTAGGATTGAAAAATGATAAGATTATCCGGGTTCCTTTGGGAGAAGTCGCCGGGAAATTAAAGTACGTAGATCCAAAGTCTGATTTTATCAAGGAAGCAAGACTGACGGGAATCAGCTTTGGCGATCAATAGAAAGACGGGGAGTGTAGAGAATGTCGTATACGGCTTTGTACCGTAAATTCCGTCCCGGAGAATTTGAAGAGGTTAAGGGACAGGACGCAATTGTAAAAACATTGAAAAACCAGATCGTTGCCGGAAGGATTGGACATGCGTATCTGTTCTGCGGAACAAGGGGAACGGGAAAGACAACGGTAGCAAAGATATTTGCCAAAGCTGTGAATTGCGAGCACCCCGTTGATGGCAGTCCCTGCGGTGAGTGCGCCGCCTGCCGGAGTATCGCGGCAGGGACTTCCATGAATGTGATTGAAATTGACGCTGCTTCTAACAATGGTGTGGACAATATCCGGGAGATCCGGGAAGAGGTGGGTTATCGCCCTACAGAAGGAAGATATAAGGTTTACATCATAGACGAGGTGCATATGCTGTCCATAGGGGCGTTCAACGCACTGTTGAAAACACTGGAGGAGCCACCGGAATACGTGATCTTCATTCTGGCGACTACGGAGGCACACAAGATTCCGGTGACCATATTAAGCCGGTGCCAGAGATATGATTTCAAACGGATTACCATTGATACCATTGCGGACAGACTTCAGGATCTGATCCGGAGAGAGGGCTGGGATGTGGAAGAAAAAGCAGTCCGGTATATAGCGAAGGCAGCCGATGGTTCCATGCGTGACGGACTGAGCCTTTTGGATCAGTGCGCAGCATTTTACATTGGAGAACGGCTCACCTACGAGCATGTGCTGGAAGTCCTGGGAGCGGTGGACACTGAGATGTTCAGCAGGCTTTTGCGGGAAATTCTGGCAATGGATGTAAACCGTGTCATAAAGACGGTGGAGGAATTGGTGATGCAGGGGCGGGAGTTATCCCAGCTGGCAGCAGATTTCACCTGGTATCTGCGCAATCTCTTGCTTGTGAAATGTTCGGATGATATGGAGGATGTTCTGGACGTGTCGGCAGAAAATCTAAAGCAGCTGAAAGAAGAAGCCGGCATGGTGGAAAATGACACGTTGATCCGGTATATCCGGACATTTTCGGATCTGGGCAGCCAGCTAAGGTATTCGACTCAGAAACGGGTTCTGCTGGAAGTGACGCTGATCCGGTTGTGCAGACCGGCCATGGAGACGTCATCAGATGCGCTTCTGGACAGGATCCGCGCATTGGAAAAACAGGTGGAGGATAGTCTGGATCGGGCGGCGGAACAGAAGGTAGTGTATGTAAGCCAAGAAGGGATTCCGGAAGAAAAGCCGGAGAAACCGGAGCTTCCCAGGGCGTTAAGCGAAGATGTGAAGGCGGTGGTAAAGGACTTCCGGAGTATTGCAAATGACGCGTCCCCGATGCTGCGCATGTATCTGAAACGGGCGCGCTTAAGCGCCGGTGAGAATGGGAGACTTCTGATAGTTGCACCTGATGAACTGAGCGCCGGTGTGATTGGAACGCCGGAGCACAAAGAAGAGATAGAGCAGCTGATCGGGGAAAAAACCGGCAAGAAGGTTGAGGTGGAAGTCCGGCAGATAGAAACTGGCCGGAAATTCGAAGACAGCTTTGTAGATATTGAAAAATTAATCCATATGGAAATAACAGTGGAAGATTAGGAGGATAAAATTATGGCAAAAAGAGGTGGATTTCCGGGCGGCGGTATGCCGGGGAATATGGCGAATCTTATGAAACAGGCACAGAAGATGCAGCGTCAGATGGAAGAGCAGGCGAAGGAAATGGAGACGAAGGAATATGCGGCGACTGCCGGCGGAGGAGCCGTAGAGGTTACGGTTTCCGGTTCCAAGAAGATTCTGAAAGTAAAACTGGATGAAGAAGTGGTAGATCCGGATGATGTAGAGATGCTGGAAGATCTGATTGTTGCGGCGGCCAATGAAGCGCTGGAAAAAGCGGATGAAGCATCCGCATCAGCAATGTCTAAGCTTACAGGCGGTATGGGCGGCGGCATGCCCGGCTTGTTCTAAGAGGGGTTGTAAAGATGGATTATTATAGCAGCCGGCTTTCCAGACTGATTGAAGAGCTGTCATGCCTCCCGGGCATCGGCGCGAAGTCAGCGGCAAGGCTGGCTTTTCACTTGATACATATGCCGGTGGAAGATGTAAGACGTCTGGCGGATACCATGATAGAAGCCAGGGAAAATATCCGCTACTGTAAAGAATGTTATACGCTGACCGACCAGGAACTTTGTCCGATCTGTGCCAGCAGCGGCCGGGATCACAAGACGATTATGGTGGTGGAGAATACGCGGGATCTGGCGGCTTACGAGAAAACCGGGAAATACACAGGCGTTTATCATGTGCTTCATGGAGCCATTTCCCCTATGCTGGGGATCGGTCCGGAGGATATCCGGTTAAAAGAGTTGATCGAACGTCTGCAGGGAGATGTGGACGAAGTGATCATAGCCACCAATTCCAGCCTGGAAGGAGAGACGACAGCTATGTATATCAGTAAGCTGATCAAACCGACCGGAATAAAGGTCAGCCGGATCGCCAGCGGCGTTCCGGTGGGTGGAGATTTGGAATATATTGATGAAGTCACACTGCTTCGCGCGCTGGAGGGAAGAACGACTTTATGAAAAAACGAAAAGTGACATCTACGGATATTGCAGAAGCAGCTGGCGTATCACAGTCTACCGTATCCATGATACTGAATAAAAAGTATAACGTATCTTTTTCAAAAGAGACAGTAGAAAAAGTGGAACGCCTTGCACGGGAAATGGGGTATACCGCTCCCGGACGCAAGACAAAAAAGGGGGCAAAAAGAGAAAAACTGCTGGTGGTTTTCTGCTCCAATTTGACAAATCCCTATTATGTAATGCTGCTGCAGGGGATTGAATCCCGGGCAAAAGAGGAGGGATTCGCGCTTTTTGTATGCAACACACAGCGAGATCTCCATATGGAAGAACGGTATCTGAAGATGATGAGGGAACTGCAGCCACTGGGGATTATCTACACCTGCAATCCCAGCCATTGTTTTATGGGACGGGTGGAACAGCTGGCACAGCAGATGCCGGTGGTTATCATTAATAACCAGAATGAAAAGATGAACGTAGATGCGGTGGAACTGGATAATTCGAAACTGGGAAGAATTATGGCCCGTCATCTTCTTGAATTAGGACACCGGAAGGTGGCTTATATTGCGCCGCCCTTGACGGTCCGGCAGAAACAGCGTTCTAAGCGTGTGGAAGGATTTCTGAAGGAGTTTGAAAAGGAAGGAATCCGTGATCAGGTTATCATAAAAGCTGCGGCAGAGGAACTGGACCTCAATGTGGCACATATCGATTCCGAATATAAGATTGGCTATGATCTGACAAAAGAGCTGCTGGAAGAAACCCGGGAGATTACTGCAATCGTGGGACTCAATGACATGATTGCCTTCGGAATTCTGGATGCGCTTCATGAGGCAAAAATCAAAGTGCCGACAGACATGTCGGTTATGGGATGCGACAATACATTGTTTGCACGGATCCATAAGCTGGCCCTGACAACCATAGATCATTTTGTAATCTATAAAGGCAGAGATGCCTGTGACATTATTATGAAAAAAATAGAGACCCACGCCAGTCATTATTCGGAATTGGAACCGGTCAGCACGTATCATGTGGAATATGAACCAAAGCTGATCGTAAGGGGGACTACGTCATACCCTGGGAGCAGGAAAAAAAAGAAACAAAATTAATGTAATTTTAAATATTATTACTAATAAACGATAGCCATATATATGAAGAAATGCCTATAAAAATCGGCAAATGAAAAACTCCCGGTTCAAACCTCAGCCGTTTGATAAAGCATATCTGTTAATAAAACTGTAATATTAATTGCAGAAATTATTAATAAAAAATCTGTCCTATTGACCAATATCTGCCTGATAAGCTATAATTTAAACATATGGTAAACAGCAGGGAAACAGTAGGTTTCGTGAGAATTAAGGAGGAAAAAAACATGAAATTTTTCATCGACACAGCTAAGGTTGAAGACATTAAAAAAGCAAATGATATGGGAGTTATCTGCGGAGTGACGACCAATCCGTCCCTGATTGCAAAAGAAGGAAGAGTATTTGAAGAAGTTATCGCAGAGATTGCGTCTATCGTAGACGGACCGATCAGCGGTGAAGTAAAAGCAACAACCGTTGATGCGGAGGGTATGATTGCGGAAGGAAGAGAAATTGCGAAGATTCATCCAAACATGGTTGTTAAGATCCCAATGACAACAGAAGGGCTGAAAGCCTGCAAGGTTCTGTCATCTGAGGGAATCAAGACCAATGTTACGCTGATCTTCACGGCAAATCAGGCGCTTCTTGCGGCAAGAGCTGGGGCAACGTTTGTATCTCCATTCCTGGGCCGTCTGGATGATATCTCTGTAAGAGGAACCGATCTGATCGCAGAGATTGCTCAGATCTTTAATATTGCGGGAATCGAGACAGAGATTATTGCGGCAAGCGTCCGTCATCCGATGCACGTAACAGACTGCGCTCTGGCAGGCGCAGATATTGCGACGGTTCCGTATTCCGTTATCGAGCAGATGACGAAGCATCCTCTGACCGATGCGGGAATTGCGAAATTCCAGGCTGATTATAAAGCTGTATTCGGAGAATAATCCGGATTTAAGTACATAAAAATAATAAACAGGAGGACATCATGGACAAATTAGAGTTGATGAAAATGGCGAATGAGATTCGTAAAGGCGCAATCACCGCTGTCCACAGCGCGAAATCCGGTCATCCGGGCGGATCTTTATCTGCGGCAGATATTTATACCTATCTGTATTTCGAAGAAATGAATATCGATCCAAAGGATCCGAAAAAAGCGGACCGTGACCGTTTCGTATTGTCAAAAGGACATACGGCGCCGGGATATTATTCTACTCTGGCACACAGAGGGTTTTTCCCGGCAGAAGATCTGACAACCCTTCGCAAGACGGGATCTTATCTGCAGGGGCATCCGGATATGAAGCATATTCCTGGAGTAGATATGTCAAGCGGTTCTCTGGGCCAGGGAATCTCAGCGGCAGTAGGAATGGCGCTGGCGGCAAAACTTTCAGGCGCGGATTACAGAGTCTATACGTTGCTTGGCGATGGAGAGATTCAGGAAGGGCAGGTATGGGAGGCTTCCATGCTGGCTGCTCACAGAAATCTGGACAATCTGGTTGTGATTGTTGATAATAATAATCTTCAGATAGATGGCGCCATATCAGATGTTAACTCCCCGTATCCGATCGACAAGAAGTTTGAAGCATTTAATTTTCATGTGATCAATATCGACGGACATGATTTTGATGCCATTGACGCGGCGTTCAAAGAAGCGAAAGCAACCAAGGGACAGCCAACAGCGATTATCGCAAAAACGGTGAAAGGCAAGGGCGTTTCCTTTATGGAGAATCAGGCTTCCTGGCATGGTGCGGCTCCGAATGATGAGCAGTACGCAACGGCTATGTCAGATTTAGAGAAGGTAGGTGAAGCATTATGTCAGAAGTAAAGAAGATTGCAACAAGAGAAAGCTACGGCAATGCTTTAGTTGAGCTTGGGAAAGAGCATGAAGATCTGGTAGTGCTGGATGCCGACCTGGCAGCGGCCACCAAGACAGGAACATTTAAAAAGGCGTTCCCGGAGCGTCATATTGACTGTGGTATCGCAGAATGCAACATGATCGGCGTTGCGGCAGGGCTTGCGGCAGCGGGCAAGGTTCCTTTTGCGAGCTCCTTTGCGATGTTTGCGGCAGGACGTGCGTTTGAACAGGTGCGTAACTCAGTGGGATATCCGCATCTGAACGTAAAAATCGGCGCGACCCATGCCAGCATTTCAGTTGGCGAAGATGGCGCGACCCATCAGTGTAATGAAGATCTGGCGCTGATGCGGACGATTCCCGGAATGGTAGTGATCAATCCGGCGGATGATATCGAGGCCAAGGCTGCGGTAAAGGCGGCTTATGAATATGTAGGACCGGTATATCTCCGTTTTGGAAGAGCGGCAGTTCCGGTGATCAACGATAATCCGGAATATAAATTCGAAATTGGGAAATCTATTACACTTCGCGAAGGTACAGACGTGACGATTATTGCGGCGGGACTTCCAGTATCGGAGGCGCTTACGGCTGCAGAGAAGCTCGCGGCAGAAGGAATCAGCGCAGAAGTGATCAATATGCATACCATCAAGCCTTTGGACGAAGAGGCGGTGATGAAAGCGGCTGCGAAGACAGGTAAGATCGTTACGGTAGAAGAGCATTCGGTCATCGGAGGCCTGGGAAGCGCAGTGTGCGATGTGGTTGCTCAAAAAGCGCCTGCGAAGGTATTGAAAATCGGAATTAACGATGTGTTCGGAGAGTCCGGACCGGCTGCAGAGCTGATTAAAAAATATGGATTAGATGCAGACAGTATCTACGAAAAAGTGAAAGCATTTGTATAAACAAGTTTCTGAAAAAAGCGCATCCTGGTAAGGGATGCGCTTTCTTGTCGTAAACTTCACAGTATGGCCTGCCACCGATTGGCAAATTATTCAGATATCCTATGCTATCCTATGCAAAAATATGCAAGATGAGGTGAGAGTATATGGAAAAACAATTTCCCAAAAATGTAAGGCAGATCGGAAATGTGAGCGATGAGCCGAAGATCTATGTAGAGGACTATGTTGATACATATGTAAATCAGATGAAAGGAAGGTATGCGGATCATCCGCTGGGAATTGCGCTTGCCGGAGAAATCATGATTCAGGATGGACAGCCAGTAGTGTATATTTCGGGCGCTGTCCGTATGAAAGAAGTTGCCGGAGATGGAGTGGACATTGTGTTGTCTGAGGAGACGATACGTCAGGTGGAAGAAGACCGGAAACGGTATTTTCCATCAGAAGAAATAGTAGGGTGGTGTCTGATTGAGGATGGAAAGCCCATGGGAAGACACCGGGAGATCAGTAAGATCCATACCAGATATTTTTCCAAGGACCAGAGCATATTCATATGGAAAGATGCAGCGGACGGAGAAGAAGTCTTTTATGCATTCAAATATGGCGAGCTGATGCAGATGGGAGGACACTATATTTATTATGAGAAAAATCCTGCCATGCAGAATTATATGATCAGTACAAGAAAAAAGATTGGCGTTACACCCAGTGAAGTGGTTGAGGATCGAGCTGCAAAGGATTTTCGTAGTGCCGTAAGAGAACGTATGGAAAGCAAGACGGAACGTCAGAGCTCCAGATTTGTATATGCTGCAAGTATACTTCTTGTAGTGGTTGTTCTTGCGATCGGGATCTCAACCCTGAATAATTATGATAAAATGGAAGCGGTACAGACTTCGCTGGAAACACTGACCAGGTCTGTAAATCAGCCGCAACAGCAAGCGGAGACGGAAGATCCGGACGTGGAGAACAGTGAAGGAGAAGCAGGAACAGACAAGCCTGACACAGTAAAGCAGGAGACGGAACAGGTGTCCGCGCCGGAAGATGGACAAGATACAGGAGCGGACGCCGCGGTGTCTCAGGAAGAATTGAACCTGTCGGAAGAGGATTATTATACGGTGAAAAAGGGTGATACGCTGGATACCATCAGCATTAAAGTGTACGGAGATTCCTCTCATGTAGATGCCATTTGCCGTATGAACGGATTGTCAGATGGGAATTTGATTTTCATTGGACAAAAATTATTACTGCCATAGCTGGGAAATTATGATACAATATATGAAATTCGAAAGAAGAAGGCGAAAGGGAGACAGATGATACGCTGGAGTTGGAGAAAAAAGAATCTTCGGGTTGTTCAAGAGGAAGAAGATCCTTCAGATCATATTGTAGAGAGGATTCTGGAAGAACTGAAAAGTGAAGACAATCCTGAGCAGGAGTTGGAGGAACAGATCCGTTCATATAAGAAACGCTTCCGGATACGTGTTGCAGTTATATGCGGATCGGTGGCAGCTCTTATAATCGGGGCCTGGCTGTTGGTCAATCTGCAGACCTACACAACGGTCCGGACGATAGAAACCTATGCGGTCAGCGGGACGTCATCCAATACATATCAGCAATTTGCGGACGGTGTATTGAAGTACAGCCGGGATGGGATTTCGTATCTGAATCAGCAGGGAGAAGAAGAATGGAACCAGCCCTACCAGATTAAGACACCTGTTATCGATGTGAATGAACAGGCGGCGGCTGTGGCAGACCGGGGCGGGAACGATATCCTGATATTCACAGAAGAGGGGCTGCGAGGAGAGGTGCATACAACGCTGCCCATAGAAAAAATCAGTGTATCGGAACAGGGAATTGTCGGAGTGATTCTGACGGACACCAGCTCTGCGAAGATTATCTGTTATGATACGGCTGGAAATATACTTGTGGAACACAAAACATCCCAGAGCGGAACCGGGTATCCGCTGGATATCGCGCTGTCTCCGGACGGAGAAGTCCTGCAGGTGTTGTATCTCTATACCCAGGACGGACATATTGCATCCCGGGTGAGCTATTATAATTTTGGCGATGAAGGAGAAAAGAAAACGGATCATCAAGTGACCCTTCAGGAATATGAGGGGACGGTAATGGCAGCGGGATTTTTCCTGGATCAGTCAGTATCCGCCGCAGTCGGAGATAATGTGCTGACCATATACAAAGGGAAGGCGGTTCCGGAGGAAGCGGTAAAAATTGAGATCGACAAAGAGATCAAAAGCGTATTCCATAATGAGAAATATATCGGGTTGGTTCTGAAAAATGAAGGGGAAGAAGGTTATGAACTAAGGTTATACAATTCCGGCGGCAACGTGGCGATGACGCAGATGTTTACCGGTGATTATGATAACGTTAAGATCTGCGGCAGCCAAGTGATCCTTTACGATGGAAAGAACTGCAGTATTTATACACGGGCGGGGATTCAGAAATTCAAAGGAGAGATGAACAGTAACATTCAGGAAATCTTTCCGGTTGCCGGGGTAAATAAATACATCGTGATGAATGAAAATGGTATGGAAGAAGTACGTCTTGTGAAATAAGGAGAATATATGAACTGGGTATTAATGACAACGGGCGTAATATTTGTAGCATGTATTGTGATCGGCGTGTACCGCGGCGCGGTTCGCATTGCGGTATCGCTGGCGGCTACGGCAGTAACGCTGGTCGTAGTGTATTTTGCGACGCCTTACGTAGCGGATGCAATCGCAAAATATACGCCCTTGGATGATATGATTAAGAGTCAGGTGGTTGCCACGATGGCAAATGCGGCAGCAGCGCAGCTTACCGGGGATGAGGATACCGGACTGGATGCTGACAGCGTCAGGAAGGTGCTGGAAGCTGCGGGGATTACGGAATCCCAGCTGGAGCAGTACGGGATTACCATTGGGGATATTGTAAGTGGAAATGTGAGCAGCCAGGATCTGGAGCGGTTTGGAATATCTGGCAGCGTGCTGGATGGGCTGAATGGCGAAGAAGGCGGATCCATGGAAGATGTGATTACCAGCGCGGATATCCCCAGGGAGATGCAGATGGAAGCTATAGAGGCTGCGGACATTCCGGATATATTCAAATCATTATTGTCAGCGAATAATAACAGCGAGATGTATACGATGCTGGGAGTGAAAACATTCGCGGAATATGTGGGCAGCTTTCTGGCGAAGCTGGTGATTCATGTTGTGGCATTTCTCTGCACGTTTATTCTTGTTACGATAATTATCCGGGCGGTAGTATTTGCGCTGGATATTGTATCCAGCCTTCCTGTGCTTGGTCTGCTGAACCGGATGGCTGGCGGGGTGATCGGGATTCTCGGGGCCATGATTATAGTCTGGACTCTGTTTGTGCTGATTACTTTGTTATATACGACATCTTTTGGAAAAGAAGCTTACGCGATGATACAGTCTGATTCGATTCTGCAGATGCTTTATACCTATAATCCGATTATGAAACTGGCGGTTATGTTCCAGTAATGAATAGAGATTCGGCAGTCTGAGGACTGCCGTTTTGTGCTTGCAGGATGCAGGGAATCAGAAAGGAGAGAGAAAATGCTGGAAAATAAAAAATTATTTCTGCTGGATATCGATGGGACTGTATGCCTGGGCAGGCAGCTGATCGGAGGAGCCGGAGCGTTTTTAGAAGATGTTCGGCAGCGGGGAGGGCAGTTCGTATTTATTACTAATAATGCCACAAAAAGCATCGACGCATATATCCGTGATTTCCAAAGCATGGGAGTGGCTACGGATTATTCCAATTATATGACAGCGTCCTGGGCAGCGATTCATTATCTGAAGGAACATTATCCCGGACAGCTGATTTATGTAATGGGAACAAAATCATTTATACGGGAATTGAAAAAGAATCAGATCTCTGTAACGACAGATTGCGAGGATGAAGAGATAGCCTGTGTGCTTATTTCTTATGATGATGAACTGACGTATGAGAAGATTCGAGATACCTGTAGATTGCTTAGTACAAAACAGGTGGGATATGTTGCTACGAATCCGGATTTTGTATGTCCGGTTGAATTTGGTTATGTGCCGGATTGCGGAGCGATCTGCCAGATGCTGGGCCATGCGGTAAAGCGGGAGCCGTATTTTATTGGAAAGCCACAAACAGACATGGTATATGCGGCAATGAAGCGGAATCATTATACAAAACAAGAAACGCTGGTGGTGGGAGATCGGTTATATACGGATATACTGTGCGGATACCGGGCGGGTGTGGAAACTGCGTTGGTGCTGACAGGAGAAGCAAAGAAAGAGGATGTGGAGGCGAGTGATTATAAACCGAATTATATTTTTGATTCAATTGCTGCTCTGCATAAAAATTGGTGATCAGTCACGAATAAAAAAGGTTGCTGAAAAAGTAAAAAAAGGTATTGACATTCCTAAAACATCATGGTATTCTATCATAGCTGTCGCAAATGACGGGTGCGAGACATCCTGAACGAGCGATGGAAAATAAAAAAGATTTCAAAAAGGCGTTGACAAACATAACTGAGTATGATATCTTATAGAAGTTGTCGCTGAGACAACAAAACACAGCACTTTGATAATTAAACAATAGACAACGACCCTGAAAATTCTAAGAGAAATTTCAGAACGGACATCGAGAGATGTCAAC
>CASEIR010000072.1 GCA_949287925.1 uncultured Lachnospiraceae bacterium | reverse complement strand
GGAGATATTCCCTGTTTTGAAAAGAGGGAAGAAGACAGAAAAAAAGAAAGCAGGGCAGTTGAACAAATTGCGGACCTGCTTCCGGAAACATACCGTCTGGAATTATTAGATTGTCTGCGTGAACTGGAAGAAAATCATACTTTAGAGGCCAGGGTTGTACATGCGCTGGATAAAATGGAGGCGGTGATACAGCACAATGAAGCTGCTATCGACACCTGGCTTCCTCTCGAGTATGAACTGCAGCTGACCTATGGACAGGAGCAGGCTGCGGCGGTTCCGTATCTTAAGGAGCTGCGCCGGGTTTTGGAGGAAGATTCCAGGCAGAAGATAGAAGCGCAAAAAAGCCGTGAAAAAAATTAATAACTGATATCCTGCAGATAAAGACCTTTCGGGTCACAGGGTTCGCCTGGCTGCTGGATGCCGGAGAAGATATCCTCGATATCTTCTTTTTTTCTGGTGCCAAAGCCGATATCCATCAGAATGCCAACCAGAAAGCGAGCCATATTGTGCAGGAAATCATCTGCGTGGATCATAATCTGCATCTCTTCTGTATCGCCGTAGATCTGGATATCGTATATTTCTCTTTCGGTAGATTTACTCTTTTTGGCAGATGAAAAATTCCGGAAGTCGTGTCTGCCAGTCAGCAAAGCAGCTGCCTGCTGCATGGCCTTTTTATCCGGAATCCGGTAACAGTGATAAGTGTATTTACGGTCAAAGACGCTGGGGACATCGTCAATAGTCATGCGGTAAATATATGTCTTGGACTGTGCGTTCAGCTGTGCGTGGAAACGTTCTGAAACCTCTTCTACAGCGGTAATGGCTATATCCATTGGCAGATAGCGGTTCAGATAATGTTTGATATCATTTAAAGCCATATCAGATTCTGTTTTGAAATTGGCGATCTGTGCATATGCGTGGACGCCGACTTCTGTGCGGCAGCCACAGTTAAGCTCTATCAATGGCTCGCCGGTCATTTTTTTTAAGACTTCCAGGATTTTATTGGAAATGGTGTTATTGGATTCGTTTTTCCCAAGCCGTGTCCAGCCCTGATACCGGCTCCCGTCATATTCGATCGTTAATTTTATATTTCTCATGCTATGGCACTCCTTCATCTATGAAACATCAATGGATGGTATTGTTAAAAATCATTTTTAGTATATCAAATCTTATGCTATAATAAAAGAGGTCACAGGAAAAGAAAATAAACTTTTGCAGACGGAGGAACATGAAAAATGATACCTTCATTGTCGAGAAAAGAGCTGGAAGAACGGGGCTGTATCGTTGCGGATACGGTAAAAGAAGCAAGGCTCAGATATGTTTTTCGCATTTTTCGAACAGAGGATTGTGCAAAGATGTGGGAATTTCTCCGGAAGGTCTGGAGTTTGTCTTCTGGTTTTTTTTATGCGGATTTTTATTATCCGTCCCTGAAACTGGCGGAGAAAAGAGTATTTGAACAGGGGCTTTGCAAAGAAGAACAGGAAATGCTTGCCAGGTTTGAAACAGATAAAAACCAGGTGTATTTCCCTGTAGAACAAGAGGAAATCTTGAAGTTTCTCTACGAGATTACAGCTAGGAACTGGCTGTTCTCTTCCTTTTACATTGCAGATAAAAAGGCAATAATCTGGGGAAACTATGATTTGTGCTTCCCGGTTTTCTGTCAGTCAGAGCAGCAGTTGGAGCAGTATATTATACTTGGAAAGGAATGTGGATTGGAGTGTCAGATATGAGTGTAGTAAGCAGAAAAGTATCCGATTCTGCGGCAGAGACGGTTCATATTGTACGGCCGAATCATCTGAATGCAGCCGGACGTCTGTTTGGAGGCATCCTGATGCAATGGATTGATGAAATAGCAGGCCTGGTGGCAAAACGTCATGCACGAATGAATGTGATTACGGCGGCAGTAGATAATCTGAGGTTCCTGAAGGGAGCTTACCAGAGGGATGTTGTTGTAATACGCGGGAAAATTACGTACGTAGGCAATACATCGATGGAAGTAAGAGTGGACACCTATGTGGAGGCAGAGGATGGGACAAGGACACCGATCAACCGCGCATATTTTTCTATGGTAGCGTTGGACGATCATGATAAACCTTGTGTGGTTCCGCGTCTGGAGTTGGAGACGGAGGAAGAAAAAGAGGAATGGGAGAAGGCGAAACTTCGAAAGGAAGTCCGCGCCATGCGAAAAGAAGTGGGAATATAAGAAAAATCCGCAGTACGGAAGGTGCCCGTACTGCGGATTTTTATTTTATCATGCCTCGCATCATTTTCAGCATCTGATCAATCTGCTCTTGTTCCTTTTGCGATTTTCCTTCCTTCAGTACTGCAATAACCATGGACATTTCATCAGGTGTAAAACGGATACCCCGCTTTCCGGCTCCGGTGATCAGCGACATCATGACAGGGGCAAGGCTTTTGCCGGATTTCCCTCTGGTTTGGGCTGCCGCGGTTTTAATCAGTTCCAGTTTCATGGGGTCCATGTTCTTCATGGCCGGGTGGTTGATCCATTCGTTGCTCATCGAATTCTCCTTTCATAAACGGGTTGAGGAATGTATAGATGGATGAGGGCATATCCGGACCTGAATCTGCAGGCATGGATTGCAGCATTTCCATCATATTCATCATATTCTCGAACTGGCTGAAGGTTTCCAGTTCTTCCGGAGTCAGATAAGGTTTCATTTCATCCAGAATATGACTGGATGAACCGGAAGAAAAATGTTGGAAATTCTGTATGATGTTTTGGAATTCCTGGAATTTGATCAGTACAGCAAGCAACCGCTGCATGGAATAGGGAGTGTAAGGAAGCAGAAGTTTCAGGGTATACAGATGAGCGGGTGTACATAGTGTGTCAAGCGGCGTCATAAACCGGGGATGTTTCTCTTCCATATGTACTCCTTTGAGCAGCGTTGTAAGTATATATATGCGGATTGTATAGAAAATATGAAAAAGTAAAAAACTAAGAGGTGTCCGTATTCATAATATATATTAAAGTGATTGACAAAAAGGGAGGCTACCAAATGAAACGACATCTGATTATCGACGGTACGGCGGTCTATGAGATTGACGAGGACTGTATGCTGAAAAAGAGAGTGGATAAGGACGAGGATAAAGAAACTTCCGGACGATTTCAGGAAAGCAGAATTGCCCCGAATACTGAAAAGCGTATTTCTGGATTGTAGGATATTGCCAGGCTCTGGCAATTCGAATGTCGGATTAGCCATTATAAAAACGGCGGGGATACCCCCGCCGTTATGTCAGATTCAGATGATCAACATCCGCAGTCGCATCCGCATCCATTGTTGCCGCCAAAACCGCCGCAGCAGCAGAGCAGCAGGATGATCCACAGACAGCTGTCATTGCCGCATCCACATCCGTTGTTGTTGCCAAAACCGCCGCAGCAGCAAAGCAGCAGGATGATCCACAGACAATTGTTGCCGCCAAAACCACATCCGCAGTCCCCGCTTCTTCCTACAGCTGAATCACATCCGCATCCACAATTTGTAGCACTTAAATCGCTCATATGAAATTCCTCCGTTAATGATGTTTACAGTACATAATATGCAAAGCGGATGAATGTGTGCGGCTGGAAATTTAATATTTTACCAGACGTTTTACAGCATGCTGGAAGTGGTGTGACCGTTTCTGCATCCTCAGTTTGTCAAGAGTGGAAACGTCATGCTTTATATGGTCGTCGTAAAGGGTAAGCAGATAAGAGATCGTAATGTTCCGGTTCTGATACCAGGTGAAAAGCAGCCAGTTCATAATATCCGGATGCCAGTAACGTTCCGGTATGTCGGCAGTACGAAGGACAATTACGTGGCGGATTGCCTGCATGGAAAGCTGGGCCAGCCGGGCAGACCTTTTTTTTTCTTTAAAAAGCAGATCGCTTTCTGTGATGATGTCATAGAGTTCGCCGGCTGATTTCCAGTAAGTCACGAAGGAAAGGCCGTTTTCTTCCTGGGTTTCATCCGTATTCTTCAGATCAAAAGTCTGCATGGCAGCGGTACGCCCGGTAAGGCTTCGGTCGTATTCAGCCCGGCGTGCCGGATCGGAAAGCACGCGGTAGGCTTCCAGTATTTCCTGCATCTGTGTTGTGGTGTCGATACCATTTTTGATATTTGCGTCCGGATGATACCGTTTGGCAAGCTGGTTTTTAGCCGCAGTGATCTCTTCTGCAGTAGCTTTTACAGAAACTCCTAATATATCGTAGTATCTTTTTTCTTCCATTATATCCTCCCCTTATTAATACATGGAATCGAATACGTTTATAGTACGACAAATCAAATGGGAAATCAATAGACAGGTACGGATGTTTTTGTAAAAGAATATGATAATGAAAAAAGGAAAATATGTATGGATCGTGTGAAACGAATGATCCGGTATCCGGTCGGTGGTTCTTTAGATAACGGATATGGGGCGGGAGTTGTGACGGCTGTTTTGGATACCGGACTTGCGCCCCATCCGGATCTGAAAGGAAGAATTCTGGGATTCCTGGATTGTGTTAGTCACAGACAGCAATTGTACGATGACAGCGGGCATGGGACACATGTGGCCGGAATTCTGGCCGGGGACGGCAGAATGTCAGGAGGAATCTTGTCTGGTATGGCTCCGGCTGTCAGAATCATTGCGTTGAAGGTATTGGACTATCGAGGAGAAGGCCGGGTTGAGTATATATTGGAAGGGCTGGAGTGGATTTGTCTGAACTACAGAAAATATGGAATCCGAGTGGTGAATCTGTCAGTCGGTGCAAGAAATGTCCTGGAGTATGAGAAAGAGAAGAAGCTTTTAGAAGCGGTGGAGATGCTGTGGGATGAAGGAGTTGCGGTGATCGTATCGGCTGGAAATGAAGGCCCTGGGGAAGGGACGGTTGTTGTGCCGGGAACCAGCCGCAAAGTCATTACGGTAGGGATGCTGGCGGAAGAAAATGCGATAAATTGTTCCGGTCAAGGTCCTACGGAGCATTGTGTTTTGAAACCGGATGTAGTCGCGCCTGGACGTCAGGTAATCTCCTGTAATGCGGTGTCGGGCAGAAATCGAAAGCCTTATACTGTGAAAAGCGGGACCTCCATGGCTACGCCTGTGGTCGCTGGAGCGGCAGCAATGTATCTGTCCAGATATCCTGGGGCAACTAATGTAGAATTAAAGCTGAAATTAAGAGAGACTTGTATGAAGGTTCCAGGCATGGATTGCCAGGGATGGGGATGCCTGAATGTTTCGAGACTACTGGAATGAATCACCAAAAGCGCTAAAAGACATATTCCAGAATAGTGACCAGCAAACATGGATTTTGTTTCTATATTTCTGTAAAAAACGGGTGTCAAGAAAAAAGCCTTGACACTCGCTGCGCTATCGTGTATGATAACACAGGTGATAAATGTGAATGAAATACTTGAACAGGCGCTTTTGTTTGATTTTTATGGAGAATTGTTGACGGATCATCAAAAAGAAATCTATGGTCAGTTTATCCAGGAAGATTTGTCTCTGGGTGAAATTGCCAGGGAGAAGGGAATCAGCCGGCAGGGAGTTCATGATCTTGTAAAACGCTGCAGTCAGACGCTGAATGCTTATGAGACAAAGCTGCATCTGGTGGAACGTTTTATGTCGATTCGAAATAAAGTCAGACAGATAGATGAGTTGCTGGAAGAATATTCCGGAGGAGATGAGTCGGAAGTAATAGGAAGGATCCGCAGGATATCCGGAGAGATCATAGAGGAGTTATGATATGGCGTTCGACAGTTTGACAGAAAAACTTCAGAATATATTTAAGAATCTTCGCAGTAAGGGAAGGTTGACAGAAGATGACGTTAAAGAGGCGTTAAAAGAGATTAAACGCGCGCTTCTTGCGGCAGATGTTAACTTTAAGGTTGTGAAGGATTTTATCAGGAATGTTCAGGAACGGGCCATCGGGCAGGATGTAATGAACGGTCTGAATCCAGGACAGATGGTAATTAAAATTGTGAATGAAGAACTGGTGAAGCTCATGGGATCTGAGACAACCGAGATCCAGTTACAGCCGGGAAGCGCCATTACCGTGATTCTGATGGCAGGTCTGCAGGGTGCAGGTAAGACGACAACGACGGCGAAGCTTGCCGGAAAATATAAATTAAAAGGGAAGAAACCTCTTCTGGTTGCCTGCGATGTATACCGTCCGGCAGCGATCAAACAACTGCAGGTAAATGGAGAAAAGCAAGGAGTAGAAGTTTTTTCCATGGGTGAGAATCATAAGCCGGCGAATATTGCGAAGGCTGCTGTGGAACATGCCCAGAAAAACGGTAATAATATTGTGATTCTGGATACGGCCGGCCGTCTTCATATTGACGAAGATATGATGGCCGAGCTTCAGGAGATCAAGGAAACAGTGACTGTGCATCAGACGATCCTTGTTATTGACGCAATGACCGGACAGGATGCGGTTAATGTGGCGAAGGACTTTAATGATAAAGTAGGGGTAGACGGTGTAATCGTGACTAAGCTGGACGGTGATACCAGAGGCGGCGCCGCTTTGTCAGTCAAGGCTGTGACCGGTAAGCCGATTCTGTATGTTGGTATGGGAGAGAAGCTGTCAGATCTGGAACAGTTTCATCCAGATCGTATGGCGTCCAGGATTCTGGGGATGGGAGATGTTCTGACGCTGATCGAGAAGGCGGAGGCGCAGATCGATGAGGAAAAGGCCAGACAGATGACCCAGAAGATGAAGAAAGCCCAGTTTGACTTTGACGATTATCTGGAAAGCATGAAACAGATGAAAAGTATGGGCGGTCTTTCCAGCATTATGAGCATGATGCCGGGGCTTGGCGGCATGGGCGGTATGGGCAAGATGAAAGGTCTTGATGATGAACAGACCGCTCAGGCGGAGAAGAGTATGGCCAGAATGGAAGCCATGATTTATTCTATGACTCCGGCGGAGCGCAGGGACCCGGATCTTCTGAACCCATCCAGAAAACATAGAATTGCCAAAGGCGCAGGCGTTGACATCAGTGAAGTCAACCGTATGGTGAAGCAGTTTGGCGAGATGAGAAAACTCATGAAAATGATGGGAAAAGGCGGCAAAAGGGGAAGGTTCCGCATGCCGTTTTAGTGAATATGGTATACCGCGTATTACGCGTTATATAGATACAAAAAAGAGAATGATTATATGGAGGTAACAAACATGGCAGTAAAAATCAGATTAAGAAGAATGGGACAGAAGAAGGCTCCTTTCTATAGAATCATCGTGGCTGATTCCAGATCACCAAGAGATGGAAAGTTTATCGATGAGATTGGAACCTATGATCCGAACTGTGATCCGAGCGCGATCAATGTAGACGAGGAAGCAGCAAAGAAATGGCTGGCTAACGGCGCGCAGCCGACAGAAACAGTCAGCAAGATTTTTAAAGCGGCAGGAATTGAAAAATAAAACCTGCTTTGGAGGTTCACGCTATGAAAGAATTAGTGGAAGTAATTGCGAAAGCATTGGTTGACGATCCGGACAGTGTAGTTGTGACAGAAAAGCAGGAAAAGAAAACGACGGTACTGGAAGTGCGCGTGGCGGATTCTGATATGGGAAAGGTCATCGGCAAGCAGGGACGTATCGCTAAAGCAATCCGCTCTGTTGTAAAAGCAGCTGCTGCAAAGGAAGACAAAAAAGTCATCGTTGATATTTTAGATTAGTGGAATGGGACAGCCCATTCGTGCAGGGCAGACATGTATCAGCAGCGTCTGCCCTTATTTATTACTGACGGAAGAGATGGAGAGATGTATGGAAGATTTGCTGCAGGTGGGTGTGATCACGCAGACGCACGGAATCCGTGGGGAAGTGAAGGTTTTTCCTACTACAGATGATGTGAATCGGTTTAAAAAACTGAAAAAGGTATTGCTGGATACAGGGAAAGAAACATTGCCTTTAGAGATACAGAGTGTGAAATTTTTGAAGCAGTTTGTGATTTTGAAATTCAAGGGTTATGACGACATCAATCAAGTAGAGCGTTACAGGAGATGCCCGCTTTTGGTTACCAGAGAAGATGCGGTTCCGCTGGAAGAGGATGAATATTTTATCGCAGATATGATCGGCATGGAAGTGATAACGGAGGATGGCGGATATTTTGGAACACTGAAAGATGTGATCAGTACAGGGGCTAACGACGTTTATGTGATTAGCCGCAATTCCCGGGATGAAGTACTGATTCCTGCGATCAAGGAGTGTGTTTTGGACATTGACGTAAAGGCAGGCAGAATGAAGATTCATCTGATGGATGGACTGGTGTAAGGGAGGTCTGCGATGAAATTTTATATTATGACTTTGTTTCCGGATATGGTGATGGACGGGCTGAATACCAGTATCATTGGCAGAGCGGTGAACCAGGGGCTGCTTTCTATAGAAGCGGTAAATATCCGGGATTATGCATTTAATAAACATAATAGTGTTGACGATTATCCTTATGGCGGCGGTGCAGGCATGCTGATGCAGGCGGAACCGGTGTTTCAGTGTTATCAGGCTCTGACAGAACGGATTGGCAGAAAGCCAAGGGTGGTATATCTGTCTCCCCAGGGAAAAACATTTAACCAGTCTATGGCAGAAGCGTTTGCTTCCGAGGAGGAACTGGCGTTCCTGTGCGGGCATTATGAAGGGATTGACGAAAGGGTTCTGGAGGAAATAGTCACAGATTATGTTTCGATCGGGGATTATGTTCTTACCGGAGGAGAACTGCCGGCGATGATCATGGTGGATGCCATATCCCGTCTGGTTCCAGGTGTACTCCATAATGATGTATCGGCGGAATTTGAAAGCTTTCAGGATAATCTGCTGGAATATCCGCAATATTCCAGACCGGAGGTCTGGCATGACAAGCGTGTGCCGGAAGTCCTCATGTCCGGTCATCATGCCAATATTGAAAAATGGCGTAGAGAGCAGTCGGTGATCCGCACAGCAAAGAATCGCCCGGATTTGTTGGAGAAAGCGGAACTGACGCCGGATGAGCAGATACTTGCGAAACGGATCATGGAGGAATAGATAAGGCTTAGAAAGAACAAGCGAAGTATGGAAAATGGCTTGCAATCCAGATGGAACAAGCCTATAATAATATTTGTGCAAATATAACATAGCACGGGGAGCTGGCGGTAAGCCGGCTGAGAGGAAGCGTAATCTCGTTTCGACCCACAACCTGATTTGGATAATGCCAACGTAGGGATAGGATATCATAAGAATGGATCGAGGTGCCCTGCGCACCTCTTTTTTATTTGCGGAATCGGATGAATTCCGTCAGTCAGGGCAGTGTATTCAGATATCCGGCATGATTTCCAGTCGTAAGAAAGGAGTCTTCAATATGCAGCAGACAACAACAAAAAAATTAGCAATGGCAGGCGTCCTGACCGCTCTGGCAGTGGTGGGAAGTATGATCAGTTTTCCGGTGGCCGGAAGCCAGTGCGCGCCGGTTCAGCATATGGTAAATATACTGGCCGCAGTAACACTGGGACCGTGGTGGGGCGTGGGAATAGCATTTGCCGCGAGCCTTCTTAGAAACCTGCTGGGAATTGGAAGTCTTATGGCATTTCCCGGCAGTATGATCGGCGCATTTTGCTGCGGTATGGTATATGCAAAGTGTAAAAAGCTGAGCCTTACCTGTATGGCGGAAGCGCTTGGAACCGGCATACTGGGCGGAATGGCCGCTTATCCTGTGGCAGAATTCCTGATGGGAGTCGGACCGGCAGGATTGTTCGTATATGTAGTGCCGTTTTTGATTTCTACAGTGGCAGGAAGTATTCTGGCATTTGTGCTGATCAGCGTACTTATAAAGGGCGGCATTATAAATCAGCTGAAAGCAGCGTAAGTTCGTCTTACAGCGCAGAGGCGCTTAAGAAGCGGCGGATCGGGGACACCACTTTTGGCCGCTATACAAAAATCAAGTTGTAGAAAGAGGAAAGAGAGTATGTTTGCAACTGTGATCAACACTGGAAGATGTTCCGGTGCAGGCGTCGGCATCCGAAACGGGAAGTGGATTCATCTGGAAAACACTGTCCTGCATTCTGCCGGCGTCATGAAAATTTATCAGGAGACACGGAGGTAGAAGAAATGAGTCGTTACACAACCCAGATGGATGCGGCAAGAAAAGGAATTTTGACGCCACAAATGGAAACGGTGGCAAGAAAAGAAAAAATGGATTCCAAACAGCTGATGCGGCTGGTGGCGGAAGGGAAGGTTGCGATTTGCGCTAATAAGAATCACAAATGTCTTGACGCTGAAGGTGTGGGAAGCATGCTTCGCACGAAAGTGAATGTGAACCTGGGAGTTTCCAGGGACTGTAAAGATTATGACGTTGAGATGAAGAAGGTGATAAGTGCAGTGGAACTGGGGGCAGAGGCTATTATGGATCTTTCCAGTCACGGCAACACACAGCCATTCCGGCAGAAGCTGACCCGGGAGTGCCCGGCCATGATCGGAACTGTGCCGGTATACGATAGTGTGATCCATTATCAGAGAGACCTGGCTACCCTTTCGGCTCAGGATTTTATCGATGTGATCCGCATGCACGCGGAGGATGGAGTGGATTTTGTGACGCTGCATTGCGGTATTACCAGAAAGACCATCGAACAGATACGAAAGCACAAAAGAAAGATGAATATCGTAAGCCGGGGCGGGAGTCTGGTATTTGCCTGGATGAGTATGACAGGAGAGGAAAATCCATTTTACGAATATTATGATCAGATTCTGGATATCTGTGAAGAATATGACGTAACTATTTCCCTGGGAGACGCCTGTCGTCCGGGATGTTTGGCAGATGCCACGGACGTATGTCAGATCGAGGAACTGGTACGGCTGGGAGAATTGACTAAACGGGCCTGGGATCATAACGTACAGGTGATGGTAGAAGGGCCTGGACACGTGCCACTGAACCAGGTGGCCGCCAATATGGAAGTGCAGAAAAGCATCTGCATGGGAGCGCCGTTCTATGTGCTGGGACCGCTGGTCACCGATATTGCGCCGGGATACGATCATATCACAGGCGCCATTGGCGGAGCCGTAGCAGCAATGAACGGGGCGGCATTCCTTTGTTATGTAACACCGGCGGAACATTTGGCGCTTCCAAATGTAGACGATGTAAAACAGGGAATCATCGCCTCTAAGATCGCCGCTCATGCAGCCGATATTGCGAAAGGAATTCCGGGAGCCCGCGAAATCGATGACCGTATGGCAGAAGCCAGAAGAAAATTGGATTGGGACGGCCAATTTGCATGCGCTTTAGATCCGGAAACTGCAAAAGCCATCCGGGATAGCAGAAGCCCGGAGGATGACCATAGTGACACCTGCAGCATGTGCGGCAAATTCTGCGCCGTACGCAGTATGAATAAAGCTCTTGCGGGAGAGTATATCGATATTTTATAAAAAGGGACAGGCGAAACAGCAATTGGGGACGTAACATAATGTAAAAATGCTACGTCCCCAATTAAAAAATGCTTGCTTTTCCTGTGTGCTTATGCTAAACTATTACATGCTGTGAATAGTAAAGAGATGGTCCTCTGGTACGTATGTATTTATGAACATCCAAGTAATGAAGGAGGTCACGCATTATGAACGATATTATTAAGAACATTGAAGCAACTCAGCTGAAGGAGTCTGCTCCAGAATTCCGTGTTGGTGATACTGTGAAGGTTTACGGTAAGATCAAAGAGGGTAACCGTGAAAGAATTCAGATTTTTGAAGGTACAGTCCTGAAGAAACAGGGCGGCGGATCCAGAGAGACTTTTACTGTAAGAAAGAATTCTAACGGTATCGGTGTTGAGAAGACTTGGCCGCTGCATTCTCCGAATGTTGAGAAAGTAGAAGTGGTTAGAAGAGGTAAAGTCAGAAGAGCGAAACTGAATTACCTGAGAGACCGCGTTGGTAAGAAGGCTAAAGTAAAAGAATTAGTAAAATAAGAATGTAGAATGAGGGACAAGTACATAGTGTATGTTGTCCCTTTTCTATATTTCATGCAAGGTGATTATATGAAACGCACAACAAGGTATAAATATAAACCGAAAAGGCGGAAAAGTCTTGGGAGTGTGAAACCGAAAAGGAAGCTGCGTCTGAAACGAAGACATCTTGCGGCGGCCGGGAAGTGGATTTTTCAGATTGCCGTTGTATGTCTTTTGGCGTATGTTGCGGTCTGGTATTTCGGGCAACGGGTCAGTACCGTAGGAGATTCCATGAATCCGGTTCTGAAAAACGGAGATATTGTATTCGTGAACCGGATTGTGTATAATGCGACGACACCGAAACGAGGAGATGTGATCGTATTCAGACCGAAAGGAAATGAGAATTCTCATTATTATATTAAACGGATTATAGGACTGCCGGGAGAAACGGTGGAGATTCTGGAAAACCGGATTTATATTGACGGCGAACGCCTGGAAGAAGATTATGAAACTACAAATATTGATAATCTGGGCATTGTGGACGGTGAATTAAAGCTTGCCAATGACGAATATTTTGTTCTGGGTGATAATCGGGAAAACAGTGAAGACAGCCGGAACGCGGACGTGGGAAATGTGAAGCGGGAATATATTTACGGGAAAGCCTGGCTGATCGTATCGCCAAGGGAACATTTCGGATTAATAAAATAGGAGATAATATAATATATGCATTTTCAATGGTATCCTGGTCATATGACAAAAGCAAAGCGTATGATGCAGGAAAATATGAAACTGATCGATCTGGTGATTGAACTGGTAGATGCCAGGATTCCTGTGAGCAGCCGGAATCCGGATATCGATGAACTGGGAAAGAATAAAGCCAGAATGATTATTTTGAACAAAGCAGATCTGGCAGAAGAGCGATGGAATGATGTATGGACAGAGTACTTCCGGCAGAAAGGGTATGAAGTGGTGACAATGAATTCCCGGAATTCCGGAAAAATGAAAAGTGTTCATGGAGTCATCCAGAAGGCATGCAAAGAAAAGATAGAAAGAGACCGGAAACGTGGAATTTTGAACCGGCCAGTACGTGCAATGGTAGTAGGGATTCCGAATGTAGGGAAATCAACATTTATTAACTCACTGGCAGGAAAGGCCTGTGCCAAGACCGGGAACAAACCGGGGGTAACAAAAGGGAAACAGTGGATCCGTCTGAATAAGCAGGTGGAATTGCTGGATACACCGGGAATTCTCTGGCCGAAGTTCGAGGATCAGGAGGTGGGACTTCGGCTTGCTTTTGTTGGTTCTATGAAAGATGAGATTCTGCAGACAGAAGAACTGGCAATAGAATTGATGCGCTTTTTGAATCAGGACTATCCGGGCGTATTGGAAGAAAAGTATGAAATTGCCGGTGCAGAGGATCTATATACACTTCTGGAACAAGTGGCAGAAAGCCGGAATTGTCTTGTGAAAGGGAATCAATATGACACAGAGAAAGCAGCGCTTTTGCTTTTGGACGATTTCCGCAGCGGGAAACTGGGGCGAATCACCCTGGAATACCCTGAAGAAGTGTGATAGAATCTAGGGTATAGCAAGAAAGGGGTATACAGTAATGGGACGAAGTTCAAGAGAAGAAAAAGGCATATTCCGAGAATTGCTGGGATGGCTTTTATATATACTTATTATCATCGGACTTACTTATGTAATTATAACTTATGTGGGTCAGAGGACCCGTGTAAGTGGGCAATCTATGGAGCCGATGCTACATGACGGAGATAATCTTATCGTGGATAAGCTTTCTTATCACTTTAAAGATCCAGAACGGTTCGATATCATAGTCTTTCCTTACAAATATGAAGAAAACACATATTACATCAAGCGGATTATCGGACTGCCGGGAGAGACGGTACAGATAGCTGACGGATATGTTTATATCGATGGAGAACAGCTGACTTCAGATATATATGGAGCAGAAGTAATGGAATCGGCGGGAATTGCGGCACAGCCCATTACGCTTGGCGCAGATGAGTATTTTGTACTTGGAGACAACCGGAATCATAGTACAGACAGCCGGGAACCCAATGTGGGTGTGCTGCATCAGGAAGACTTGCTAGGGAAAGCCTGGGTACGGATCTATCCGTTTGATCAGATCGGAGTGATCAAACATGAATAAAAGAGAAGAAGAACGGCGGAAAAAACAGCAGGAAAAGCTGGAAAAAGAGCTTGCACGCATAGAAGAAATGAGTAGATATGAAAAACAGTATTCTGGCTGCTCTTATATATGCGGGATTGATGAAGTAGGCCGGGGCCCTCTTGCCGGGCCAGTAGTTGCCGGTGCAGTGATTCTGCCTAAAGAAAATCCGATTCTTTATCTGAATGACTCGAAAAAACTTTCGGAGAAGAAAAGAGAAGCACTGTATGATGAGATCATGGAACATGCGGTGGCTGTGGGGATCGGTATGGTCAGTCCCGCCAGGATTGACGAAATCAATATTCTGCAGGCAACCTATGAAGCCATGCGTATTGCTATATTGAATCTGAAAGTAACGCCGGATCTGCTTTTGAACGATGCAGTGACGATTCCTGAAATAGATATTCTCCAGGTGCCGATTATCAAAGGGGACGCCAAAAGTATTTCTATTGCAGCTGCAAGTATCATAGCTAAGGTGACAAGAGATCGTTTAATGAAAGAATATGATAAGGTGATACCAGGATACGATTTCGCAAGCAATAAGGGGTATGGGACCAAAGCACATATCGCAGGGCTGAAAGAACTTGGCCCATCGCCGATCCATCGAATGACATTTATTAAGAATTTTATCTGATTATTGTTGAAATATATGAAAAAGAACTATAGACAGGTAGGAAGCGGATATGAGAAGATTGCAGGGCAATATCTCATTCAAAAGGGTTATCAGATTCTGGAATATAATTACAGATGCCCAAAGGGTGAAGTGGATATTGTGGCAAGACAGGGCGCTTATCTGGTATTCTGTGAAGTGAAATTCCGCTCCGGAACAGAGTGCGGATATCCGGAGGAAGCAGTAGGAAGGACAAAGCAAAGGAGAATATCAGAGAGCGCGATGTATTATCTGACTGTTCATGGACTATTGGAAGAACCATGCCGTTTTGATGTGATATCGATCCTTGGAAACAGGATCCGGATCTATCCCAACGCTTTTGACTATACATGGAATTAGGAGTGATGTTATGGGTCTTGGACTCAAGTACAAAACGAATGCATATACAATAGAAGAAAAAGAATCCTGCGGCGTTCCATACCTTTCCTATCCGTTGCTGGAACAGACCGGGATTGTTCATCACGGATTTTCTACCCGGCTGGGAGGAGTCAGTAAAGGATATTGTTCCACGATGAATATCAGTACGACCAGAGGAGACGATCCGGAGGATGTCCGGGAAAATATACGAAGGATTGCCGCTGCCATTGGTGTCAGTCCCGAAGGAATGACTTATACCCATCAGGTCCATACTACCAATGTGGCGGTTGTCCGGCCTGAAGATAAGGGAAGGCGCTTTGAGGAAACCGATGGCATGGTTACAAATGTCCCGGGGATCTGCCTTGTCACATTCTATGCGGACTGCGTGCCGCTGTATTTTGTTGATCCGGTAAAAAAGGTGATTGGACTCAGTCATTCCGGATGGAGAGGAACAGTGGGAAAGATGGCAAATGTTACAGTGGAAAAAATGCAGGACATATACGGAAGTAATCCAGAAGATATCCTGGCGGCTGTCGGTCCATCTATCTGCAGGGATTGTTACGAAGTAAGCGAGGATGTAATTGAGCAATTTAGAATAAATTATGATGAAAAAATCTGGCCCGCGCTTTTTTATCAAAAAGAAAGCCAGAAAGGGACGAAGAAGTATCAACTGGACCTTTGGAAAGCGAATGAACAGAACCTGCTGGAATCGGGAATTATACCCGAACATATAGCAGTCACCAATTTATGTACCTGTTGCAATCCGGAGATTCTCTTTTCTCACCGGATCCTTGGTTGGAACAGGGGAAACCTGAGCGCATTTCTGGCATTAAAGGAAACGTAAACTGTATGAAAATATAAAGGAGAACGGATATGGACACGAATGATATTGCAGAGACAACGGAAGAAACCGTAGAAAATGTGAACATGTTCCTGCAGTATGCACAGGATCATTTGCCGGATCTGATCGGATTCGGAATCAAAATCATAATTGCTGTTTTATTTTTCCTGTTGGGAAAACTGATCATACGAATGGTAAGAGGAATTGCGTCGAAAGCATTCGAAAAATCTAATGCGGATC
Source organism: uncultured Lachnospiraceae bacterium (assembly GCA_949287925.1). Lineage (GTDB taxonomy): Bacteria > Bacillota > Clostridia > Lachnospirales > Lachnospiraceae > Merdimonas. The sequence goes on along the minus strand of CASEIR010000072.1, from coordinate 17,909 downwards.
AGGGAGTCCGGCAGTTTACTGATTCTATTATTAAATTTGGTTCTTATACGGTGTTGATCATTTTGATCATTACCAGTTTTGGAGTAAATCTCTCGTCTATCACGACCATACTTGCAGCGGCCGGTGTGGCAGTCAGTTTAGCACTGCAGGGGGTTATCTCCAATTTCGCGGGAGGTGTTTTAATCCTGACCTTGCGGCCATTTGTGGTGGGAGATTATATTATCGAAGACAATAATAAAAATGAAGGAACCGTTAAGGAAATTCAATTGTTCCATACGAAACTGACCACAGTGGACAATAAGACCATTGTGATCCCCAACGGAATGCTGACCAATAACAGTCTGACCAATGTAACGGCAAAGGATGAGCGTCAACTGGATCTTCGGATCGATATCGCTTATGAATCGGATCTTAAGCTCGCCAAGGAACTGCTGGAGAAACTTCTGAAAGATACACCGGGAGTGATGAACGACCATGAAATGAACGTGTTTGTAGATTCACTCGGACTGAATGGAGTGGTTCTGGGAATCCGTGCCTGGACCAGTATGGATGAATACTGGAAGATCCGATGGAAACTGCTGGAAGATATCAAATTAACATTTGATGAAAATGGAATTGATATTCCGTACAGCCAGCTGACGATTCATGAGAGTGGAAAAGAATAGAAAAAGTGGTTGACAAAAGCAGCGTTTGCGATTAGACTATTTAAGGAATCAAAAGTACTGAAGTGGTTCTTTATATAGTCTGCTGGAATAGCTCAGTCGGTAGAGCACTTCACTCGTAATGAAGGGGTCGTCGGTTCAAGTCCGATTTCCAGCTTAAAAAGAGTTCCGGTTTTCCGGAACTCTTTTTCGTTATCATAGTCAGACGGTCATTACAGTGACACGTCCCTGTTTCGATAATGCGAAGGGGAGACATACCAGCTCCATCGCCGCGCAGATCTTATCGGCACAGGTGATGATCCAGGCCTCTCTGCTGCTGGGGACCGGCCCCAGCGGAAACATATGGGACAGGATTGCCAGCCGCTCTTTTTCGGTAATATCAAAACGAAGGGCGCTGTTGTGTGCAGCGACTTTTGGATGATAGAATGCCTGAAATTCTTTCACCGGTTTCGGATCACTGAACCGGTAAAGAAAGAAATCATGCAAAAGACCGGCCCGCGCCGCCGCCCGCTTGTCACAATTTAATTTTTTGGCGATCATCCAGGAAAGGTAAGAGACATTCAGACTGTGGATCAGTCTGGAAGTTTTCAGATGCTGGATGTAGCAGGAAAGCTTGCAGAATTCTTCGTCCTCCAGTATTTCCCGGATGAGATCCAGGTATTCAGCTGAAATGTCCTCAGCGATTTTAATGTCCATTGGCACTCACTCACTTTCTGATCTGTTTATAATTACAGTATGAAGTCTTCAGAATCAGAAATCAACGATGTTCAGAAAAAATTAAGTATCTTTCCGGAGATTAAAATCGTTTTTTACATACTTTTTCGACAGCGCCGATCACTGCGTACAGTCCCATAGCCATGATACAGAGAAGGAATATTGACATAATCAACCAATCCATCTTGAAGACCTGGCTGGAATAGATGATGAGATATCCCAGCCCATTGCGCGCTGCCAGGAATTCTCCGATGATGACACCAACCAGGCATAGTCCGATATTGACTTTCATATTACTGATAATAGCGGGGACGGAGCTTGGGATTACTACTTTTGTCATGGCGTGGAACCGGGTGCCTCCAAGTGTATAGATCAGCTTGATTTTACCGGGATCCACGGTCATAAAGCTAGAGTATAGGCTTAGGATACCGCCGAAGATGGCTACCGACATACCGGCTACGATAATAGTGGTCTGTGTGGCGCCCAGCCATACGATCAACAGAGGAGCAAGAGCTGATTTGGGCAGACTGTTTAATACCACCAGATAGGGATCCAGAATTTCTGAGAGTTTCGGGCTGAACCAGAGAACCACGGCAGCCAGAATGCTGACGATAATTACAAGCAGGAAACTGATCAGAGTTTCATATAGAGTAACACCTATATGGATGAAGATAGATCCATCGGCAGTCATATCCCAGAAGCAGAGCGCAATTTTGGAGGGACTGCTGAAAATAAAGGAATCAATGATTCCTACGTTAGCGGTAAATTCCCAGATAAATAAGAAACTGAGCAGGATCAGAATTCGGGAAATACAGACGATCCGCCGGTGTTTCCGGTGTTGGCGAAGATAATCTTCCTGTCCTGCAGATAAGTCATTCATTGCTGTTCAACTCCTTCCAGATCAGATTAAAATAGGTTTTAAATTCCGGCGCGTTCCGGCGGTTCAGGGGAGTATCTTCCTCCAGCTGGAATATCAGAGGGATGGTCTGGATAATGGATGCCGGCCGTTTGGACAGGATGATGACCCGGTCTGCCAGAGATATGGCTTCGGACAGATCGTGAGTGACCAGTATGGCAGATTTCTTCTCTTTTCGCAGGATCTGCCCGATGTCATCTCCAACGTTTAGTCTGGTCTGATAATCCAAGGCAGAGAATGGTTCATCCAGGAGTAGAAGATCCGGTTCCAGAACCAGGGTACGGATCAGAGCCGCCCTCTGACGCATTCCGCCGGACAGCTGAGATGGCCGGGAATTCTTGAATTGCTTCAATCCGTAGAAATCCAGCAGTTCATGCGCCCGTTCTTTTGTCCTGGCAGTCATCATATGCTGGACCTCCAAACCAAGGACCACATTATTGTAAATACTTCTCCATTCAAACAGCTCGTCGTGCTGCAGCATATATCCCACATTGGTAACACTGTCTCTTACGTATCTTCCATTAATTTTTACCAGTCCTTTTTCTGGCTCCAACAGACCTGCGATAATGGATAAAAGTGTGGTTTTGCCGCAGCCAGACGGCCCGACAACCGCGATGAACTCTCCTTTTTCTGCGGAAAATGAAATGTCTGTCAGGGCAGGAGTTTCTCCATTTAAAGTATGATAAGAATAATGGATGTGCTTCAGCTCTAATACTTGTTCCATAAGGGACCTCCCGGATTGACTATACACTATTTTATGCAAATATTGGGATTTCGTGCCGGATTGCACTTGTCAGAATTCCCGGAAACGAGTATAATTCAAGGGTATAACACTCAAGATCTGTCTGAGGAGAGTGATGCAGATGAATTATCAGAAAGAATTGGATAAGATACTGAGTCTTCTGGAAAAGGAGAATCGGGCGCCGTCTCTTCTGCTGCACAGCTGTTGTGCACCTTGCAGCAGCTATGTGCTGGAATATCTGAGTAATTATTTTTATATCACTGTATTCTATTACAATCCGAATATTTATCCGGAAAGTGAGTATACCAAACGAATTCTGGAACAGCAGACGCTGATCGGGAAGATGAAAGGAAAATACCCCGTCTCATTTATCGCAGGCACTTATGATAAGGACCGGTTTTATGAGATGGCCAAAGGACTGGAAGATGTAAAGGAAGGCGGCGCTCGTTGTCTGAAGTGCTACGAGTTCCGGTTGAGAGAGACGGCCAGAATCGCAGAAGAAGGCGGTTTTGAATATTTCACCACCACTTTGAGTATCAGCCCTCTGAAGAATGCGGCGCGGCTGAATGAGATCGGCGCCCGTCTGGAGAAGGAATATCAGGTCCGATATCTTCCCTCGGATTTTAAAAAGAAGAATGGCTATAAGAGATCGATCGAGCTTTCGAAGGAATTCGGCTTATACCGGCAGGATTACTGCGGATGTGAGTTTTCGATCCGTAATGAAAAATAGAAAGGAAGAAAGTCCATGGCACAGTTATGGGGCGGCCGTTTTACAAAGGAAACGGACCAGCTGGTTTACAATTTTAACGCGTCTATTAGATTTGATAAACGATTATATGCAGAAGATATCCGGGGCAGTATTGCCCATGTCATGATGCTGGCAAGACAGGGCATTCTTACAGACCTGGAGAAAGAGAAGATCATTGAAGGGCTGGAAAGGATTCTGGACGACGTAGAGAAGGGAAAGCTGGAGATTTCCGAGCAGTATGAAGATATCCACAGCTTTGTAGAAGCAACGCTGATTGACCGGATCGGAGAACCAGGAAAGAAGTTACATACCGGCAGGAGCCGGAATGACCAGGTGGCGCTGGACATGAAGCTATACACCCGGGATGAAGTGAATCTTCTGGATAACTTGATCGAGGAACTGCTTCATGCAATTTTGTCTATTATGGAAGAGAATGTTGACACTTATATGCCCGGCTTTACCCATCTGCAGAAAGCGCAGCCCATTACACTTGCCCATCATATGGGAGCTTATTTTGAAATGTTCAAACGGGATCATGAACGTCTGAGAGATATTTATAAAAGGATGAATACCTGTCCGCTGGGTTCTGGCGCGCTGGCAGGGACCACCTACCCTCTGGACCGGGCGTATACTGCAAGACTTCTGGGCTTTTCCGGGCCTACGCTGAACAGTATGGATGGAGTATCCGACAGGGATTATCTGCTGGAACTTCTGGCGGCTCTGTCTATTATCATGATGCATCTGAGCCGTTTCTCCGAAGAGGTGATCATCTGGAATTCCAATGAATACCGCTTTGTGGAGATTGATGATGCTTACAGCACCGGAAGCAGTATTATGCCCCAGAAGAAGAATCCGGATATCGCGGAACTGGTACGTGGAAAGACCGGACGGGTATATGGAGCGCTGCAGGCGCTGCTGGTATCCATGAAGGGAATTCCGCTGGCCTATAATAAAGATATGCAGGAAGACAAAGAGTGGGCTTTTGACGCTATTGATACGGCAAAAAACTGTCTGACACTTTTTACGGGGATGATGCGAACCATGCAATTTAACGTGGAAAGGATGAAGGACAGCGCCAGACATGGATTTACGAATGCCACCGATGCGGCAGATTATTTGGTGAACCATGGAGTGGCATTCCGGGATGCCCACGGGATCGTAGGGCAGCTGGTACTTCTTTGTATTGAAAAAGGAATTGCCTTAGATGAACTGCCGATTGAAGAATATCAGAAGATATCTCCGGTATTTGAAGAAGATATTTATCTGGCCATCAGTATGGAAACCTGTGTAAATAAGCGGATGACCACAGGAGCGCCCGGAAAGACGGCGATGAAAGAGACTCTGGAGATTTACAGAAAATATATGGAAGAATATTAAAAAGGAGAAGGAAAGAATGGAACAGAAGTTAAAAGTAGGTATCCTGGGAGCAACCGGTATGGTAGGACAGCGTTTTATTTCGCTGCTGGAAAATCATCCCTGGTTTGAGGTGGTAACAGTAGCTGCCAGCCCGCGCTCTGCAGGAAAGACATATGAAGAGGCGGTAGGAGACCGATGGAAAATGACGACTCCTATGCCGGAAGCCGTGAAAAAATTGGTAGTATACAATGTCAATGAAGTGGAGAAGGTGGCGGAAACTGTTGATTTTGTATTCAGCGCCGTGGATATGAGTAAGGATGAGATCCGGGCTATTGAAGAAGCATATGCGAAGACGGAGACACCGGTCATGTCTAATAACAGCGCGCACCGCTGGACGCCGGATGTGCCGATGGTAGTGCCGGAGATTAATATTGAGCATTTCGATGTGATTGCAGACCAGAAGAAACGCCTGGGAACCACCCGTGGATTTATTGCGGTTAAGCCCAACTGCTCTATCCAGAGCTATGCACCCTGCCTTGCAGCTTGGAGAGAATTTGAGCCTGTAGAAGTGGTTGCTACCACATACCAGGCAATATCCGGCGCCGGAAAGACCTTTAAGGACTGGCCGGAGATGGTGGAAAACATCATCCCCTATATCGGCGGTGAAGAAGAGAAGAGTGAGCAGGAGCCTCTGCGTGTCCTGGGCAAGGTGGAGAACGGACAGATCGTAAAGGCAGAACTTCCGAAGATCACCTGCCAGTGCGTCCGCGTGCCGGTTCTGAACGGACATACGGCTGCGGTATTTATCCGGTTTGCGAAGAAACCTACCAAGGAACAGCTGATTGAAAAGCTGGTGAATTATAAAGGGTTCCCACAGGAGGCGGAACTGCCCAGCGCGCCAAAGCAGTTTGTGCGTTACATGGAAGAGGACAATCGTCCGCAGGTCACTCTGGATGTGGATTATGAAAAGGGAATGGGAGTTTCCATTGGCCGTCTGAGAGAGGATTCCATCTATGATTACAAGTTTATCGGCCTGTCTCACAATACGGTAAGAGGCGCAGCCGGCGGAGCGGTGCTTTGTGCGGAAGCTCTGACTGCGAAGGGATATATACAGAAAAAATAGAAGTATGAGGCTGTTTTTTGGACAGCCTCATTTTTATGAAACTCTATACATTCGGAATAACTGATGGTAAAATATAAGAAATAGTTTCCAAGAAAAAGGAGAAAGGTGCGTCTGTATATATGGATAAAGAAATATTGAATTATACACAAAACCGGGAGCTATCATGGCTTAAGTTTAATCACAGAGTACTGGAGGAAGCGCAGGATGAGACCGTTCCCCTTCTGGAGCGGATGAAGTTTGTCGCCATTTTTACCAGTAATCTGGATGAGTTTTTTATGATCCGGGTGGGAAGTTTGTTTGATATGGCGCACACAGACGCGAATACCAGAGACAGACGTTCCGGAATGACGCCCCGGGAACAGCTGGATCAGATCTTTGAAACGGTAGCGCCTCTGTATAAGGAGAGGGACAAGACTTATGCAGATATAAAGAAGCAGCTGCACCCTTATGGAGTGTGCGGCCTGGACTATAAAGAGCTGGAACAGCAGGAAAAGAAATATGTGAAGAAATATTTTAAAGAGCAGGTGCTTCCGGTTCTGTCTCCTCAGATCGTGGACGCGAATCATCCGTTTCCCCATCTGCTGAACAAAGAGATCTATGTAACGGCGAATCTGACTGCAAAGGATAAATCTTCGAAAAATATTAATACACTGGGACTGGTTCCTGTTCCTCAATTTATTTCCGACGTATTATATCTGCCGGGACATGACATCCGTTATATCCGGATGGAGAAAGTGATTATGGAATATCTGAATCTGGTGTTTGCCCAGTATGACGTATCTGAGGCAAATTATATATGTGTGACCCGCAATGCCGATATCACACCGGATGATGAGTCGCTGGAAGTCACCGATGATTTCCGCTGCCTGATGAAGCAGACGCTTCATAAACGTCGCCGTATGGCGGTAGTCCGCCTGGAGACGGCAGAGAAGCTGAAACCGGAGATGGAGAAGTATTTCTGCGACAAATTCCAGATCGAGCCCAAGCAGATTTTCCGTACGAAGATGCCTATGAAGCTCTCTTATATGTTCGGTATCAGCGGCAATCTGCCGGATGCCATGAAGCGTTCGCTGACATACCCTGCCTTTACACCCCAGAATTCTGCAGCGGTCCAGGATGGAAGCATGATGAAGCAGATTAAGAAAAAAGATATTCTGTTATTCTATCCTTATGAGAGTATGAATCCGTTCCTGAGGCTGATTAAGGAGGCGTCTACGGATCCGAATGTCATGACGATCAAGATTACCATATACCGGCTGGCCAAAAAGGCAAGGCTGGTAGAGTATCTCTGTGCGGCTGCGGAAAACGGGAAGGAAGTTACGGTACTGATCGAACTGCGGGCAAGGTTTGATGAACAGAATAACATTGAATGGTCCGAGAGAATGGAAGAGGCCGGCTGCAGGGTAATCTATGGATTCGAAGGATACAAAGTGCATTCTAAATTGTGTCTGATTACTTACCGGAACCGGAATGAAATCCAGTATATTACCCAGATTGGAACCGGCAACTATAACGAGAAGACGGCGGCGATGTATACAGATCTTTCGTTGATGACGGCAAATCAGGAGATTGGGAAGGATGCCGCTGAGTTCTTTAAAAATATGTCCATCGGCAATCTGGATGGGAACTATAATCATCTGCTGGTTGCCCCCACCGGTCTGAAATCAAAAGTGCTGCGGCTGATAGATGAAGAGATCCGCAAAGGTTCGGAAGGCAGAATCATTATGAAGATGAATTCCCTGACGGATGTGGACTTTATAAAAAAGATTTCCGAGGCGTCCAGAGCCGGAGTGAAGATTGACCTGATCGTCAGGGGAATCTGCTGCATCATCCCGGGTGTTACGGGGTATACCGATAATATTCGCATTATGAGTATCGTAGGCAGGTATCTGGAGCATCCCCGTATCTTTATCTTTGGAACTGGAGGACAGCAGAAAATCTACATCGGTTCAGCTGATATGATGACCAGGAATACAGAAAAACGAGTGGAAGTGGCCTGCCCGATTCTGGATGAGAATATCAAAAGACAGATCAATCATTATATGAAAGTGATGCTAAGCGATAATGTAAAGGCCAGGGTGCTGCAGAACGACGGCACCTACAGAAAGAAGAAAGAATCGGAGATTCTGGTGGACTCACAGGCCAGATTTATGGAAGAAGCACTACATGCAGAACGGAAAGCGCCGGAAACGGAGGACTCTGTTTTCAGGAAGCTGATGGGATTCTTTCGAAAATAAAGGAGTACATGACATCCTATGGGGAAAGCATTATATATAGCCGAAAAACCTAGCGTAGCGCAGGAATTTGCAAAAGCGCTGAAATTAAAAACAAAAAGACAGGACGGATATTTGGAATCCGGGGAGGCAATCGTTACCTGGTGCGTTGGACATCTGGTGACGATGTCTTATCCGGAAGCATACGATCCGAATCTGAAAAGGTGGAGCCTTGCGACTCTGCCTTTTATACCGCAGGAATTCAAATATGAAGTGATTCCCCAGGTGTCTAAGCAGTTTCGGATCGTTGCGGGACTTCTGAACCGGGACGATGTGGATGTAATCTATGTCTGCACCGACTCCGGAAGAGAAGGGGAGTATATCTACCGTCTGGTGGAACAAGAAGCGAAGGTGGAAGGAAAGGAACGAAGAAGGGTATGGATTGATTCCCAGACAGAAGAAGAGATTCTACGGGGAATCCGGGAGGCAAAGGATCTCAAGGAGTATGATAATCTGTCGGCGTCCGCCTATCTGCGTGCCAAAGAAGATTATCTGATGGGAATTAATTTTTCCAGACTTCTGACTCTGAAATATGGAAATGGAATCGCAAATTATCTGAATAAAAAATATTCCGTCGTATCAGTGGGCAGGGTAATGACCTGCGTGCTGGGAATGGTGGTGCGAAGAGAACGGGAGATACGGGAGTTTGCGCAGACGCCGTTCTATCGTGTTGTGGCAGAGTTTGGAGAAAACGGACAGACTTTTGAAGGAGAATGGAGAGCGGTAAAGGGGTCCATATGGTTTGAATCCTTTGAGCTATATAAGGAAAATGGATTCAAGGAAAGAGAAAAGGCAGAAGAACTGATCCGGTATCTGAGACAAAAGGAGCCGGTACAGGGCCGGATAATATCCGTAGAAAAGAAAAAGGAAAAGAAGAATCCGCCGCTGCTGTTTAATCTGGCTGAGCTTCAGAATGAGTGTTCCAAACGGTTTAAGATCAGTCCGGATGAAACGCTGCGTGTTGTCCAGGAACTCTATGAAAAGAAACTGGTTACTTATCCGAGAACAGATGCAAGGGTGCTGTCTTCAGCAGTTGCAAAAGAGATTCATAAGAACCTGAACGGACTAATGAAATACGAGCCGGCGGTAGAATACTTGAATGATATTGTAAGATTCGGAAGCCATAAAGGCCTGGAAAAAACCCGTTACGTCAATGATAAACAGATTACTGACCATTATGCTATTATTCCTACAGGACAGGGTATGGGAGCACTCAAATCTTTGTCGCGGCTGTCGGAACAAGTGTATGATGTGATTGTCAGAAGATTCCTGAGTATATTTTATCCGCCTGCGGTTTATCAGAAGGTTGCTGTTATAACGGATATCTGCGGGGAAGCCTTCTTCTCCAATTTTAAGATTCTGGCGGAAGAAGGGTACCTGAAAGCTGCGGGAATTCCGGGACAGAAGCGGGAGAATGGAGAGAATAACGAGGAGGAAGAAAAAAGTGTTGACGGCACCTTTTTCCAGACGATACAATCGTTAAAGAAGGGGACAGTGCTTCCGGCGCAGTCCCTGGAAATCAAGGAGGGTAAAACATCTCCTCCGAAGCGCTATAATTCCGGTTCTTTGATCCTTGCTATGGAAAATGCAGGACAGCTGATCGAGGATGAGGAACTAAGAGCCCAGATCAAAGGGAGCGGGATCGGTACCAGCGCAACCAGGGGTGAAATTCTCAAGAAGCTCTTTCATAATAAATATCTTGCTTTAAATAAAAAGACTCAGATTGTGACTCCTACCATGGAAGGGGAGATGATCTATGATGTGGTGGATCATTCCATCCGTTCATTGCTGAATCCGGAGCTGACAGCCAGCTGGGAGAAAGGTCTGAATTATGTGGCTGAGGGTACGATCACATCAGAGGACTATATGGAGAAGCTGGATCGTTTTATTATCGGCAGAACGGAAGGGGTCAAGAATCTGAGAAATGAAACTCAGCTCCGGGCATGTTACGACAGGGCAGCCGTCTTTTATAAGAATACGTCTGCCAGAAGAACTGGTCAAAAATCAAAATCAAAATAAAAGGAGTAATCAGACATGAAAGCATTGACAATCGAAGAACTGTACACACTGGATGAAACTATTGCAAAAGATATTTTTGAAGGCGCGGTGTATCCATGGGAGGTACTGCCGAAGATCCATGATTTTATCCTGGAACTGGGAAAGACCTTGCCAGAAGATGAGTACGATAAAATCGGTGAAGATGTCTGGATCGCCAAATCAGCGAAGGTGTTCGAATCCGCTTATATTCATGGGCCCGCTATTATTGGAAAAGAGGCAGAGGTAAGACACTGTGCTTTTATCCGAGGCAATGCCATCGTCGGTGAAGGAGCGGTGGTAGGCAATTCTACGGAATTGAAGAATGTGATCCTGTTCAACAAAGTACAGGTTCCGCATTATAATTATGTGGGAGATTCGGTGCTGGGATATAAGGCGCATATGGGAGCCGGATCTATTACTTCCAATGTGAAATCAGATAAAAAGCTGGTTGTAGTGAAGACTCCGGAGGATAATATTGAAACCGGCATGAAAAAATTCGGAGCCATGCTGGGTGACAATGTGGAAGTGGGTTGCGGCACGGTTCTGAATCCTGGTAGTGTGGTCGGAAAGAATTCTAATATCTATCCATTATCCAGTGTGAGAGGATTTGTTCCTGCAGGAAGTATTTATAAAAAGCAGGGAGATATCGTAGAAAAATACTAAGAGAGGGCAAGAATGATGAAACAGATCGGATTTATCGGTGTAGGAATCATGGGAAAATCCATGGTGCGTAATCTGATGAAGGCGGGATATGAGCTGCATATTTATGCGAGAAAGCCGGAAAAAGTAGAAGATGTGATTCAGGAAGGAGCTATCTTCCATCCCTCCATTGCAGAATGTGTTAAGGGGCGTGAAGCGGTAATTACCATTGTGGGATTTCCACAGGATGTGGAAGAGGTGTATTTTGACCAGGGGAATATCCTGGACAGCGCCGATCCTGGGACTTATCTGATCGACATGACCACCACCAGCCCCATTTTAGCAGAAAAGATCTGGAAGGAAGGGAAAGAAAAGGGATATCCGGTGTTGGATGCGCCGGTGACCGGAGGCGACGCCGGAGCCAGAGAAGGAACGCTGTCGATTCTGGTGGGCGGTGAGAAAGAAGATTATGAGGTATGTAAGCCGTTGTTTGAAGCTATGGGTACGAATATCAACTATCAGGGACAGGCCGGGTGCGGACAACATGCCAAGCTGGCCAATCAGATCATGATTGCCGGTGCTTTGTCCGGAGTCTGCGAAGCCATCACTTATGCGAAAGCGAAAGGGCTGGATCTTGACACGCTGTTGAACTCCGTTTCTACCGGCGCTGCAGGAAGCAGACAGTTGGATACGTTCGGCCCGAAGATTCTGAAGGAGGACTATGCTCCCGGTTTCTTCCTGAAGCATTTTATCAAAGACATGAAGCTGGCGCTGATGGAAGCCAACCGCAGCGGATTATGTCTGGATGTGTTAAGTCAGGTTCTGGCCAATTATGAAGAGCTGGAAGCGGAAGGGTATGGAGATCTGGGAACCCAGGCGCTGATGAAATATTATGAGATGGAGGAGATAGAAGATGAAGGATAATTATGTTACATTTGAGATCGGGAAGACCAAGCATATTGCACTGGTAGCGCATGATGGAAAAAAGAAAGAGCTGGTGGACTGGTGTGATAAAAACAAAGAGATTCTGAAAAGTCATTTCCTGTGCGGTACCGGAACGACAGCACGGCTGATTGCCGAGAAGACTGGATTGCCGGTAAAAGGCTACAACAGCGGCCCCTTGGGCGGAGATCAGCAGATCGGTGCGAAAATCGTAGAAGGACAGATTGATTTCATGATCTTTCTGTGGGATCCGCTGGAAGCCCAGCCTCATGATCCAGATGTAAAAGCATTACTCCGTATCGCAGTAGTATACGATATTCCTGTTGCAAACAACCTGGCAACAGCTGATTTTATGCTTCACTCTAAGTATATGTCAGAAGAATATGCAAGAAAAGTAGAGAATTTTAACAAAACCGTGGAAGAGCGTGTGAAAAAAATGAAATAAGTATATCTTATTATCAGGCGGAATCAGTGAAGAAAAAGCTGGATTCGCCTTTACATTTGTAAAAAGCAGAACAAATATATTGACACAGATTCCCGGCTGTGCTATTCTATCCAAGAGTTAAACTTTATCACTTTAAAGTGTAACGGTTTAAAGTGAGAAATAATAGCAGAATGAAAGAAGAGGGTTTGTGTTATGATGATTAAGCTGATATTACTGGTTGCATTTTTCCTGGTGATGATCGCTGTAGGTATTTATAGCAGAAGACACGCCATGAGTGTGGATGGCTTTGTGCTTGGCGGCCGGTCTGTGGGACCATGGCTGACAGCTTTTGCATACGGGACCTCCTATTTTTCCGCAGTAGTGTTTGTGGGCTATGCAGGACAGTTTGGCTGGAAATATGGGATCGCAAGTACCTGGATCGGTTTGGGAAATGCCATCATCGGGAGTCTGATGGCCTGGGTAGTACTGGGCCGCCGCACGAAGGTAATGAGCCAGCATCTGAATTCCAGGACCATGCCGGATTTCTTTGGCGCCCGGTTTGGAAGCAAGCCGCTGAAGATCGCAGCTTCAGCCATCGTATTTATCTTTCTGGTGCCTTATACGGCTTCTATATATAATGGTCTGTCCAGACTGTTTGAAATGGCGTTTCATGTACCGTATCATTATTGTGTAATTGCCATGGCGGTATTTACCGGAGTATATGTGATTCTGGGCGGTTATATGGCAACGGCGATCAATGATTTCATTCAGGGGATCATTATGCTGATCGGAATCATTGCGGTTATCGGAGCGGTACTGTCCGGGCAGGGTGGATTTCTGGAAGCTGTTCGGAAGATGGCCGAGATTCCAAGTGACGTACCGGTGACCATGGGACAGCCGGGAGCTTTTACTTCGTTCTTCGGACCGGATCCGTTGAATCTGCTGGGGGTTGTAATCCTCACATCTCTGGGTACCTGGGGACTTCCTCAGATGGTAGGTAAATTCTATGCTATCAAGGATGAAAAATCCATCAATACCGGTACGGTAATTTCAACCTTGTTCGCGGTAGTGATTTCCGGCGGATGTTATTTCCTTGGCGGTTTTGGCAGATTGTTTGACGATCCAGCAATCTATGGTGAAGACGGAGCGGTTGTTTATGACAGTATCGTCCCCCACATGCTGTCGTCGCTGTCGGACATTCTGATTGGTATCGTCGTCGTTCTGGTGCTGTCGGCTTCCATGTCTACATTGGCGTCCCTGGTGCTGACCTCTAGTTCCACACTGACGCTGGATTTTCTGAAAGATAATGTCCTGAAAAAGGTAGAAGATAAGAAGCTGGTACGGATCATGCAGGCTCTGATCGTATTCTTTATTGCCATATCTGTGATCATTGCGCTGGATCCGCCCACATTCATTGCCCAATTGATGGGAATCTCCTGGGGCGCGCTGGCAGGGGCATTCCTGGCGCCGCTGCTGTACGGTCTTTATTGGAAAGGCACCACAACCGCATCGGTGTGGGCTAGCTTTATCACAGGTGTGGGAATTACGGTTTCTAATATGTTTCTGAAGTATATCGAATCTCCCATCAATGCAGGAGCCATTGCTATGGTAGCCGGACTGATCGTGGTTCCGGCAGTCAGTGTTCTGACTCCGAAGCTTTCCAGAGATAAGGTGGATGGAATCTTTGCATGCTATGAAGAGAAGGTTACGATTACTAAGAAGCGTTCGCTGGAGGCAAATTAAAATACATCAAGGAAAGTGATTAAAAACATCACTTTCCTTTTTCGATTGTATGTGTTAGGATAAGAAAGTATTAAAATAAGACAATAAAGTTGATGATTATTACTCGACGGTGTCATAGAAAGAGAGGTAACAAACGTGAAAAATTGTCAGAAATATGAGAGGGCTTATTTTATGCCCCCGGAGATTACATATGACTGGGTAAAGAAAGAATATATCGACCGCCCGCCCATCTGGTGCAGTGTGGATTTAAGAGACGGGAACCAGGCTTTGATCGAGCCTATGAGCCTGGAAGAGAAACTGGAATTCTTCCAGATGCTGGTGGACATTGGATTTAAAGAGATTGAGGTGGGATTCCCGGCGGCGTCCGAGACAGAATACCAGTTTATGCGTACACTGATTGAGAAGAATATGATTCCTGATGATGTGACGGTACAGGTGTTGACCCAGGCAAGAGAGCACATCATCAAGAAGACCTTTGAAGCGGTAAAGGGAGCGCCTCATGCAGTGATCCATCTTTATAATTCCACTTCGGTGGCCCAGCGTGAACAGGTATTCCGCAAGGATAAGGAGGAGATTAAGAAAATCGCCATCGATGGCGCGGAACTTCTGCTGAAGCTGGCGTCGGAGACAGACGGTAATTTTACTTTCCAGTACAGCCCAGAAAGTTTCCCGGGAACGGAAGTTGATTATGCTGTGGAAGTATGTAACGCTGTGTTGGATGTATGGAAACCAACTGCGGATAATAAAGCGATCATTAATATTCCGACCACGGTAGAAAATGCGATGCCTCATGTATTCGCCTGCCAGCTGGAGTATGTGAATAAACATCTGAAATACCGTGACAACGTGATTCTCTGTCTGCACCCGCATAACGATAGAGGCTGCGGCGTGGCAACGGCGGAATTGGGAATTCTTGCAGGAGCAGACCGTATCGAGGGAACACTGTTTGGAAATGGAGAACGTACCGGTAACGTGGACATCGTGACCATGGGCATGAATATGTATTCCCACGGTGTGGATCCGGGACTGGATTTTTCCGACATGAAACACATTCGTGAGACTTATGAACGGCTGACCAGAATGCACGTCTACGAGCGCCAGCCATATGCCGGAGATCTGGTATTTACCGCATTTTCCGGTTCTCATCAGGACGCCATTGCAAAAGGGATGGCCTGGAGAGAGGAAAAACAGTGCGATACCTGGACGGTTCCTTATCTGCCCATTGATCCTCAGGACGTGGGAAGAAAATACGACTCGGATGTGATCCGGATCAACAGTCAGTCCGGAAAGGGCGGCGTAAATTACATCCTGAAGCAGAGCCACGGCATTAATCTGCCTCAAAAGATGAGAGAAGAAGTAGGTTATCTGGTCAAAGACGTGTCGGATAAGGCTCATAAGGAGCTGACGCCGGAATGGGTATATCAGATTTTCTCAGATAACTATATTAACACTAAGCCGGTCTTCCATATTGATGAGTGTCATTTCAAACAGATTGATGGTATAACAGCGGAAGCCACCATTAATCACGGCGGAGAGAGCCGGGTGATCACCGCTATCGGTAATGGCCGTCTGGACGCGGTCAGCAACGCCATTAAGCAGTATTTTAATATCAGCTACGAGCTTAGTTTCTATGAGGAACACTCTCTGACCAAGGGATCTTCTTCCAAGGCGGTTGCCTATGTGGGCGTAATCTGTAAGGGAAAGACCTTCTGGGGCGTGGGCATCGACGCGGATATTATCAAAGCGTCCATCGAGGCGTTGATCGTGGCAGTCAACAAGATCGAAGAGATCGGCAGCGCCCAGGCCTGTAAAGATGAGCGGATGTTAGAGATCATGAATTATATCCAGGCAAACTACATTGACATCACCCTGGATGACCTGGCAGAGAAATTTTATCTCTCCAAACCTTATATTTCCAAGTATATTAAAGAAAAATCCGGAATGACCTTCGGGGAGCTGGTGAAGAAGATCCGCATGAAGAAGGCAAAAGCACTTCTGAAGAGCAGTAATATGACGGTGGAGAACATTGCGCTGACGGTGGGGTACCAGAATGTAGAGCATTTCAATCGTCTGTTTAAAAAGGCTTACCAGATGACTCCGATGCAGTTCCGGAATCAAAAATAGATACGAAGGAGATGAAAAGCATGATTATTTGTGCAAAATATCTGATGACAGGAGACGGGAAAACGGTACTGGAAGATCAGGCCGTGTTAACCGGAGCGGACGGCAAGATTCAGAAAATCGCCGCCAAAGAGGAGCTTGTGAAGGCTTATCCGGAGGAAGAAGTGAAGGATTACGGAGAAGCTACTTTACTTCCGGGACTTTGTGACATGCATGTCCATCTGGGATACTGGTATTCTCAGCCGGATAGTTTCAATTACGGACCACAGCTGATTATGCTGTATGCCCTGCAGCACGCACAGGCGGCATTTGAACGGGGAATCACGTCGGTACGTGATATGTCTTCTGCCCACGGAGTCTGCAAGAATCTGAAACTGGCTGCAGAAAAAGGATTTATCACCATTCCCAGAATTACGCATACAGATACCGGAATCTGTATGACTGGCGGTCACGGCTGGGAGGAAGTGGAGCAGGTGGACGGCCCATGGGAAGTGCGTAAAGAGATCCGTAAGCAGGTCCGGGATGGAGCAGAATGGGTGAAAGTGCTGACGACTCACCGGTCTCACATTCCGGAGCTGACCCAGGAAGAGCTGAATGCTGCGGTAGATGAGTGCCACAGAAGAGGGATTAAATGCGGCGTGCATGCCGGAACCAATCCCGGAATCCAGATGTGTATCGACGCAGGCTTCGACACCATAGAACACGCCACCTTCATGACGGTGGATCACGCCCGTCAGATGGCAGAGAAGGGCATTGCCTGGACGCCTACCATTATGGCTTATACGCTGCTCTATGATATCTGCAAAGAGAATCTGGAGAAGAATGCAGGCAAGCCGGTGAACGATCCGGTAATGCAAAAAGAGATGAAAGACTATCAGTACTTTGAGCCGGCTTACAAGGCATACCGGGATCATTTCAAAGAATTCTACGACACCGGAGTGACCGTGATCGCCGGAACTGATATGGTCATGTATCAGTCGCCGCTACTCCCGCTGCCAAGAGAGCTGCAGTACATGGTGGAATATGGAATCACACCGGCACAGGCCATCCAGACAGCCACCTCCAATCCCGCAAAAGTTCTTGGGGTAGAGAATGAAAGAGGCCTGGTAAAAGAAGGCCTGGACGCAGACCTTCTGGTGGTCGGAGGCGACCTCAGCAAGGACATCACGCGGCTGAACGATGTAAAACTGGTAACCCTCGGCGGGAAACGGGTATTTGAAGATGGAATCCGTTATGTAGGAACCGGAAATATGTTCATGTAATTACAAAAAGTACAAAAAGGGACGTAGCATTTTGCAAAAATGCTACGTCCCTTTTATAGATATAAGGTGTCCCTTTTTATAAAATCTAGATCGGCCGTGTGTATTCTTTCAGCCATTCTCTTTCTTCTTCGGTCAGGTGAGGGCCGATCTTCTCGTACACGTCTTTGTGATAGTTATTCAGCCATTCCCGTTCGTCCCGGCTCATTT
>CASEIR010000071.1 GCA_949287925.1 uncultured Lachnospiraceae bacterium | reverse complement strand
ATCCAGCTTGATTACATTTCCCTGTGCATCGGCAATAGTCTGTGCAACCCGTACCAGCTCGCCCGGTTTATCCGGAAGCAGCACAGATACAGAGAAGATCCGGTCTCTCTGGATCAGACCGTGCTGTACGATGGAGGACATGGTGATCACATCCATGTTGCCGCCGCTTAAGATGGATACGGCCTTTTTCCCCTTCAGATCCAGCTGTCTCAAAGCGGCAACTGTCAGAAGTCCGGAATTCTCTACGATCATTTTGTGGTTTTCCACCATATCAAGGAATGCGCCGATCAGTTCGTCGTCTTCCACAGTCAGAACCGCGTCCAGATTTTCCTGAACATAGGGGAAGATCTTGTCGCCTACCCGTTTTACGGCAGTACCGTCTGCGATCGTGTTGGCGCTGTCAAGGGTCACCGGTCCGCCGTTTTCCAGAGCAGCCGTCATACTGGCCGCAGCCGCAGGTTCTACCCCGATCACCTGGATCTTGGGATTGAGCATTTTCGCAAGTGTAGCCACTCCGGTCACCAGTCCGCCGCCGCCAATGGGCACCAGGATATAGTCCACTGTCGGAAGTTCCTGGACGATCTCCATAGCGATCGTTCCCTGTCCGGTCGCGATATCCAGGTCATCAAAAGGATGTACAAAGGTACAGCCTTCTTTTTCGGCCAGATCCAGTGCATAAGCGCAGGCGTCATCGTAGACGTCTCCGTGAAGGACCACTTCTGCTCCATAGCTCTTGGTGCGGTTCACTTTGATCAGCGGAGTAACTGTCGGCATTACGATGGTGGCTTTGCAGCCGAATTTCTGCGCCGCAAAAGCAACGCCCTGGGCATGGTTGCCTGCGGAAGCGGCTACCAGACCCTTTTCTCGTTCTTCCGGCGTCAGCGTACTGATCTTGTAATAAGCTCCACGGATCTTATACGCGCCGGTATGCTGCATATTCTCCGGTTTTAAATAAACCCGTCCGCCTGTCTGTTCGCTTAAATATTCGCTGTAGACCAGTTTGGTCGGTGAAGTCACCTCTTTTACCAGTTCACTTGCCCGTTCAAATTTTTCCAGTGTCAGCATTTCCATTCCTCCTTCTTTTGTTGATTATTCTGCAGTAAACAGTGCATTTACAAAAGTATCTGCATCGAATTTTTGCAGGTCGTCAATGGTTTCTCCTACTCCGATATATTTTACCGGTATCCCAAGCTCTGCCTGGATCGCAACAGCGATCCCACCTTTGGCTGTACCGTCCATTTTTGTCAGGATGATGCCGGTAATATCTGCCACTTCGTTAAATTCCTTCGCCTGCTGCAGCGCGTTCTGACCCGTGGTAGCATCCAGGACTACTAATGTTTCCCGGAAAGCCTCCGGAAATTCCCTGTCAATGATCCGGTTCATCTTCTTCAGCTCTTCCATCAGGTTCTTCTTGTTATGAAGTCTTCCGGCCGTATCGCATAAAAGCACATCTGCATGTCTGGCCTTTGCTGCTGCAACAGCATCATAGACAACTGCCGCCGGATCGGAGCCTTCCTGTCCGCCGATCAGTTCTGCCTGCGCGCGGTTCGCCCACTCTTTCAACTGTTCGCCTGCAGCCGCCCGGAAGGTGTCTGCCGCAGCCAGCACTACCTTTTTCCCCTGGGCCCGCAGTTTTCCGGCCAGTTTTCCAATGGTGGTCGTTTTTCCCACACCATTAACGCCGATCACCATGACAACCGAGGTTTTCTCCTCAAACTCGTATGCCGTCTCTCCTACATCCATCTGCTCTTTGATGCTGTCGATCAAAAGCTGCCGGCATTCCAGAGGCTCCTTGATGTGGCGTTCTTTTACTTTTTCCCTTAAATCTTCCAGGATATCATACGTAGCCTGTACTCCCAGGTCTCCCATGATCAGCACTTCTTCCAGCTCTTCGTAGAAATCTTCATCTATCTTTGTAAAGCCGTGAAAAATGCTGTCCATCCCGGATACAATATTATCTCTTGTTTTACTAAGTCCGGAAACCAGACGTTTAAAAAAATCTGCCATATCCTTCCTCCTTTACTGATCCAGCTGGTCTTCCAGAAGACTTACGGAAACCTGGGTGGACACGCCCTTTTCCTGCATGGTGATACCATAAAGCCTGTCTGCAGCTGTCATAGTGCCCCTTCTGTGGGTGATCACAATAAACTGCGTGTTCTTTGTCAGTTTATGCAGGTATTTTGCAAATCTGCCCACATTGTTATCATCCAGGGCCGCCTCGATCTCATCCAGGAGACAAAACGGCGACGGCTTCAGGTTCTGGATGGCAAACAACAGCGAGATCGCAGTCAGTGCTTTCTCCCCGCCGGATAACTGCATCATATTCTGCAGCTTCTTGCCCGGCGGCTGCGCGATGATACGGATTCCCGCTTCCAGGATATCCTCATCCTCCATCAGTTCCAGCGTTCCTTTTCCGCCTCCGAACAATTCTTTAAATACGGTATCAAACTCACTTGCGATCCGCGCGAACTGTTCTTTGAATTGTTTCCGCATGGCGGTATCCAGTTCTTCGATGATCTGTACCAGCGTGGCTTCTGCCTCCACCAGATCGGCGTGCTGTCCTTTCAGGAATTCATATCGTTCGGAAACACTCTTGTATTCTTCAATGGCATTTACATTTACGTTTCCAAGTCCGCGGATCTCACTTTTGAGTTCCTGGATCCGTTTTTTCATTTTAGACAGATCTGTGAGATTCGGATCTCTCAACTCTTTGGCGTGGTTGTAGGTGATCTCATATTCTTCCCACATATAGTTGATCTGCTTTTCTGAAGCCGACTCGCCTGATTCTTTCTGGCTTTCCAGACGGAAGATTTCCTTATCAAGAGAAGACATGTGTTTGGATAAGGTCTCCCGGTTCTCCAGAAATGATTTGTGTTTCAGCGTCAGTTCTTCTCTGTTCTTTTTGTATTTTTCAATCTCCTGCCGGATCTCTGCAAACAATTCGCCGGAATCCTCTATGGTCTGGCGAAGCTCGCTGATCTGACGTTCCTTTTCTTCAATCTCTCCGGAATTTTCCCCTCTGTTTTCTTCCAGCTGGGAAAGTTCCTGCCGGAATTTATTGCTTTCCTCTTCGATACGGTTCAGATTTTCTGCCAGGAACGCATATTTCTGCTCCAGAGCTGCATAACTTAGATGGATCTCTTCCGTAGCTTTTTGTCTCCTGGTTTCCAGCTGCTGCTCTGTCTCCAGCTTTTTCTGCATTTCTTCAATCTGCGTGGTCAGCTCTTTCTCCAGGTTTTCTGACGTATCCAGTTCAACAGTAATAGACTCCTGATTGTCCATGATATCTGTGATCTGCGCATCCAGTTCGTCGGCCTCTTTCTGAGTGTTTTCTGCCTGGCTCTTTGCACTCTGCATCCTGGACGCCGCCTGATCAGCGTTCATCTTGGCCGTATTCTGGATGACATAGGCTTTCCGGAGTTTTTCTGCGATCTCATCCGTCTTTTCATAATATCCGGCCCGTTCTTTCCGAAGCTGTTCGGACTGCTCTTCCAGTTCGTCCATTTCTTTTTTCAGCTGACGGACTGTCTTCTCAAATTCTTCGATCTCCCGGCGTCTGCTTAAGAGATTGCTGGAATTTTTAAATGCTCCGCCTGTCATGGACCCGCCGGGATTGATCAGTTCCCCTTCCAGCGTAACGATCCGGATCGACTGGTGATATTTTCTGGCGATCGCGGACGCGTGATCAATGTGGTCTACCACCAGGGTTCTGCCCAGAAGATAATCTGTAAGCTTCTGATACTTTGCATCTGCCCTGGCAAGCGTATTGGCCGTTCCGACGACTCCAGGCTCTTTTAACGCAGCCTGCTGGCTGATGCCTGCCCCCTGCCGGATACTGGTCAGCGGAAGGAACGTGGCCCGGCCGAATTTATTCTTCTTTAAGAACTGGATCATCCGCTTCGCAGTCTCTTCATCCTCTGTCACAATATTCTGGATGCTTCCGCCAAGCGCGGTCTCTACGGCGATCTCATACTGTTTGTCAACTTTGATGATATCAGCCACAACGCCGAGAAGACCCTTCTCTTTTTCTTTATGATCCATGACCTTCCGGATACTGTTTCCATATCCGTCGTATCGTTCCGTAATATTTTTTAAGGATTCCAGCCTGGACTGCTCCCTGTGATATGCGGTCTGGCCGATCCGAAACTGCTCCGTCTGTTTTGCCAGCACCTTCTGGATCTTTTCGATCTTTTCCTCGTAAGCCGCATTTTCCTGAGTCAGTTCCCGGATCTGTGCTGATATGCGTTCCAGTTCCGCAAGATATTCTTCCTGCTTTTCTTTCTGCTGTCCGTACTCGCTTCCGGCTTCCAGGATCTGCTGATGCATTCTGGCCTTTCGTACCTGGATCTGCTCCAGCATGGTATCGTATTTTTGAATCTTCGCCTTTGTGGACGCCCGGCTGCTTAAAACTTCCATCACTTCATTCTGATGCTGTTCAATTTCCGCCGAAAGATCCGCGATCCTTGACTGCACCTCCAGAAGATCCGCGCCCGCCTCATCTTCCAGCGTTTTCTGACGGTTCATCTGCGCGTCGATCTCTTCCTGCTCCTGCAAAAGTTCCTGACGGCTTTTCTCCCGGTTCTCAAGTTCTGCAAGAACCGTCTGCGCCCGCTGGTCATAATGGGCATCATTCATGTGCGCGCTGTGGATCTGCTCTTTTAAGAGCTCGATCTGATTTTCCAGCTGCTGCTTTAAGAGGCTCGTCTCATTGAGCTGGCTCTTGGCCTTTTCGATGGAAGCGTCAATATTGTCCATCTGTTCTTCTACCGCATCGTACTCCGCTTTCATAGCGTCGTACTGCTGTCCGGCCTCGCCAAGCTCCGCCCGGGTATTTGTTAACTTCTCTTCGATATCAGCGATCTGCTCCTGGATCCGTTCGGTCTCCAGAAGAAACATATTGATATCATACGTCTTAAGTTCTTCCTTTTTCTTCAGATATTCTCTGGCAGTCTCCGCCTGCTTCTCCAGAGGTCCGGCCTGCTTTTCCAGTTCGGCCAGGATATCGCTGACACGAAGAAGATTCTGGCGCTCTTCTTCCAGTTTTTTCAGAGAAGTATTTTTCCTGCGCTTGAATTTCACGATTCCGGCAGCTTCGTCGAATAATTCCCGTCTTTCCTCCGGCTTTCCACTTAAGATCCGGTCAATCTGACCCTGTCCGATGATCGAATACCCCTCTTTTCCGATACCGGTATCGTAAAATAATTCATTGACGTCTTTTAATCTGCAGGCCGCGCCATTGATCAGGTACTCGCTTTCTCCGGAGCGGTACAGCTTTCTTGCCACCGTAACCTCTTCGTAGTCAATGGGCAGCTGGTGATCCGAATTGTCAAGCGTGATCGCTACAGATGCATAACTTAAGGGCTTTCGGTTCTCGGTTCCGGAAAAGATCACGTCCTGCATGCTCCCGCCTCTTAGCTGCTTGACTCTCTGCTCGCCCAGCACCCAGCGCACGGCATCGGCCACGTTGCTTTTTCCACTGCCGTTTGGTCCCACAATACCGGTAATCCCGTTATGGAAATCAAATTTGATCTTATGGGCAAATGATTTAAACCCTTGTACTTCAATACTTTTTAGATACATACCCCACCTACTTTATATTTTCTTGATGCAGCTTTAAGATGCTCCGGTATGCCGCTTCCTGTTCCGCTGCTTTTTTGGTCCTGCCTTTTCCTGTGCCCAGGCAGTCTCTGCCGATATACACGGCGACCTCAAAGGATTTGTTGTGATCCGGCCCTTCTTCATTTACCAGTTCATACTGGATATGCTCCCTGAAATGAGCCTGCACGATTTCCTGAAGGATAGTCTTGCTATCAAAAAAGAGTTTCCGGTGTTCCAGATCGTTCAGTACAAATCTGTGGATAAATTCTTTTGCATTAGCAAAACCACCATCCAGATAAATGGCGCCGATCAGCGCTTCCATGGCGTCAGAGGTGACAGAATCTCTCTGTCTTCCGCCGGTGGCGTCTTCTCCTTTTCCCAGAAGCAGATACTCTCCAAGCTTTAATTCTCTGGCACAGAACGCAAGAGAGGGTTCGCATACCATGCTTGCCCTGGTCTTAGTCAGTTCCCCTTCCGGCATATCCGGGTGGGCGTGAAATAAAAATTCACTGGATACCAGTTCCAGCACCGCGTCTCCGAGGAATTCCAGCCGCTCGTTACACTCATGTTTGGGAAGCTGCTTCTCATTAATATAAGAGCTGTGCATCATGGCTTTCTTCAGAAGACTCCTGTCATGGAAGGCGTATCCGATCTTTTCTTCTAACTGTTTTAGTTTCTGATCCATAATAATGCCTCATAAAATGAAAAAGCCCGGCAGGGCTTTTTCACTCCTTATCACTTAGTTATTTGTCGCCTTTTTGATCTGCTCAACAGCGTCTCCAACTGTGACGATCTTCTCAGCTTCATCGTTATCAATTTCAATATCAAAGGTTTCTTCTATCCCCATAATGATCTGGAAAATATCCAGTGAATCCGCGCCCAGATCATCAACAAATTTTGTGTCCTCTGTAATGTCATCAGCCTCAACATTCAACACGTCAGCAATAATTTCTTTTAACTTTTCAAATTCCATACCTCATTCTCCTTTTTCTTATTTTCTATTCTTCAGCGGCAGCTTCCGCTTGAATACTTTCTCTGATCTTTTCATTGATCTTCTGCTTCTTAAAGGTTACACACTGTACAATGGTATTACTGATCTCCTTTGCCTTGGAACTGCCGTGGGTCTTGACAACCAGACCGTTCAGACCAAGAAGAGGCGCCCCGCCGTATTCCGCAGTGTCAAATTTTTTCAGCGTGCTTTTCAGCGCCGGTTTTACTAAAAGAGCGCCAATCTTGCTTCTGAAACTTGACATCATGCCCTTTTTCACCTCGCTGATCAGCGTTTTGCCTACGCCTTCAAACAGCTTCAGGATAATATTTCCCGCAAAGGCCTCGCAGACGATCACATCCGCCGTTCCTCTGGGAATATCCCTTGCTTCCACGCTTCCGATAAAGTGAATACTTTTCTCTGCCTTGAGAAGCGGGAAGGTTTCCTTTACCAGCGCATTTCCCTTTTCCTCTTCTGCGCCGATATTCACAATGCCTACCTTAGGGTCTTTCACACCTACCACATGCTCCATGTAGATAGATCCCATCTTGGCAAACTGAACCAGGTGGGAAGGTCTGGCATCCACATTGGCTCCACAGTCGATCAAAAGCGATACCCCGTTTTCCGTCGGGAACAGCGGAGCAAGCGGCGGACGCTCCACACCTTTGATCCGGCCTACGATCACCTGGCCGCCCACCAGGACAGCTCCGGTACTTCCGGCCGACACAAAGGCATCCGCCTTTCCTTCTCTCACCAGCTTCATTCCTACCACAATCGAGGAATCCTTCTTTCTCCGGATCGCGTTCACCGGCGGCTCTGCCATCTCGATCACTTCAGAAGCCGGAACAATCTCCAGACGTTCCTTGTCATAATCATATTTACTCAATTCACTTTTTACAGCATCTTCCCGGCCAACCAGGAACAGATACAGACTCTTCTCTCTTGACAGGGCATCTACCGCGCCCTTGACAATCTCGGCAGGAGCATTATCTCCGCCCATCGCATCCAAAGCGACCTTTGTAATCTCTGCCATTTTTCATCCTCCTAGCAACTTCAAGGATAATTCTACTAAACATTGGGGTAAAAATCAATAGTGAAACATGGAAATGGGGACGTAGACCTTTTGCAAAGGTCTACGTCCCCATTTCCATTTCAGGGTGTCCCAAATTGAATTTCAGGGTGTACCCGTTACAAGTTTTCCATTTATCAGATTGTAATGTTTTTTACTTGTTTTTGCGAATTCCATGTCATGCGTCACTAACAGTATTGTTTTTCTTTCTTTTTCATGTAATCTTTTCAAAATAGACTGAACTTTTTCCTGGTTTTTTTCGTCCAGATTCCCTGTTGGTTCATCGGCCAGAAGAATATCCGGATCATTCATCAAAGCTCTTACGATTGCTATTCTTTGCTTTTCTCCGCCGGAAAGTTCTTTTGGATATTTTTTCAGAAGCTTTTCTTCTATTTCAAGATACTGGCTTAATTCGTATGCTCTGCTTTTTACCCGGCTCCCTTCTTGTTTTTCCAGCAGTCCCGGAAGCAGGATGTTGTCCAATGCGGACAGATTCTCCAAAAGAAAGTAATCTTGAAAAATAAATCCTATTTTTTGTCTGCGTATATCTGCTAATTCGTCCTTCCACAGATCCGCACTCTTTATTCCGTCGATGATAACTTCTCCTTCTGTAGGCTGTTCCAATAGTCCGATGATTTTAAGGAGGGTTGTTTTTCCGCTTCCGGATCTTCCGGTTATAGAAATATAATCTCCCTGGCAAATTGTAAGACTGATTCCTTTCAAAACTTCCCCGTCATATGTTTTTGTAATATTTTTTAATTGGATTTCCATATGGACTCCCTCCTTTTCGTCCGATATACAAGCAGATAAACAGCCAGATATATTCCCCATATCAATATTAGGATCAATACAAATCTTTGTCCTTCACTCCTGCTCATATCCCGGAGATAACAGGTCAGTACCGCAATCAAAGATGCCAGGATATATGCATGTATAAGCGGATCGAAAAACTGTCTTCTGTATTCTTTCCGGCAGTTCTTGATTTCTTCACTTCTGCGGATCCCAAGATGAAATAATAATGTACGCCGCTTTTTACGTTCCTCTTTTTCAAATTCCAGCTTGATCGTTTGAATCAGAAAAAGACTCATCAACAACATAACCGTTTCCATGAACAGTGCAGCCATGATCAATATGCGTTCGGATTCCACATCGTCTACCTTAGTATTTTTACTGTAATATGGTTGTATTAATCTTGACCAGGAAGAATCTGATTTATGATTTTCTGCAAAAACTGACAGTTTTTCTTCAACCTGTTTGCGTGCTTCTTCTTTTACCCGGAGCAAAACAAGTTCAGAGGGCCCTTCTTCCCGTCTGATACTATTAAAATAAGAGTCTGAAAAAACCACCAGATTTTCCTGAAAACCGCCTTGAAACACACCTGTTAATATGGCTCGCTCTTCGCTTTTCACCTGTCTTGGCGGATATTCCTGTTCCCGGAAATGATAGTCATAATATCTTAGAGGCTGACCGATACGAATATATGGTTTTTTTCGATCCATAAACCAGTCCAGAGGATGGGCCTTTACGGAAAGATCCTGTTGATATACAATATGTATCTGTTCCTTCTCTAAAGAAAACTCTTTGGGCGCCACTTTGATTTCTCTGCAAAGTTTCTGGTAGGTGGTCTGTGATATGCCAATATGCTGTCCTTGCGGCCAGATCACACTCATATAATAATTGTTCGCCACGTCTATCCAATCTGTTGCTTCTCCCTGCACCGTTGTCACTCTGGTCATAGGAAAGTTCAAAACCTCAGCCAGCTGATTCTTTTTTAGTTCTTCAAAAAGAGGAGTATCCTCCGGATATGCCATACAGACATAATCATAGGGATACAGTTTCTCAGCCGGCGGCGCCGCAAGAACTCCTGCCATTTTAATTGAAAGCACAGCAAGAAATACAAAATGGACAAAAAATAACGCTGCTTTTGCGCCAATATTTTTCAGGAATCCGCTTTGCAGAGGGATCTTTTCCATAATCTGACTAAATGTTTCCGAACGGTCTTTGTATACATTTCTTTTCCAACAGTAAAATGCAACGATGAATAAAACATTACTTCCCGCAATCCCGATTAGTAAGGAATAGATACTCTCCGCATTTCTTCTCTGTCCATAACTGATAACAGAATATATCAGCCCCGTTACAGCAAAGAGTCCTAAAAAAGCCGCCATTCTCCTTCCTGGAATCCATTTTACATTTCTTTTTCCTGCGCCTTTCAAACTATCATTCGTGACAAAGATCGCTGATCCGGACATCAGCAAGAAGAAAAGCATTACCAGAAAATAGATTTCCAGGGGGATACCAGACGGTAACTTCCAGTGAAACTGTTCATTAAGGATCACGGCTGTACCGCCATAGACTCCTGTTCCGATCCCTGTGCCGACTAATAAAGAACAAAGAACCATCAAGCCATATTCCAGCCCCTGTATCATCATTTTGGCTTTTTCTCTGGCGCCCAGTACCCATAACATCCTTTGCCGTTCCCTAAGTCTGTCAATATAATAAAAAATGGTAATCGCCTGATAAAAAAGATAAATCAGGACAACCATGAAGACTGCATCCGATAATATTCCATTCAACCCCTGTGAAGGCAATTCGTCCGTTATGCCATACCCTTTTCCAAGCGTTGTTTTCATTGCAAAAAGGAACAGCATAATTCCCAATAACGCGCTGTTCCCGGCACAGATCAGAAATAGAGCTCTCTTTTGATGCCTTGTCTCCCTCCACATAATTCTCAGCAGTTGGACATCATATTTCCCCGGAAAGGAAAGTCTCTTTTTACGTTCCGCCTTTTCTGCAGCTTCCTTCTTGCGCTGAAGCTCCCACTCTTTCGTAAAATCCTCGTATTCCTGCGCGTACTTTTCAACCATAAATTCTGTAAAGATCAATAATGACGAAAGGAGAGCCGCCGGACTTGGCATGTATCCTCCAAAAGAAAACATGGTTGCAATATAGACCAGCTCCGCTCCATAAATCAGACCCGTAACTATCCTGCAGGAACGGTGAAACAACATAAGGACAGCCTTTACACCCGCGCCAATTCCTGCCACCAGACCAAAGACAAGAAAAACCGGGATAAAATATGCGGAAGCAGTAATCTTTACAAATTCTCTTAACTGATCTTCGAAAAAGACAGATCGATAAAATGCAAAAAGGGTGTACCAGTCTTTCCCGATCCTCAGCCACGGAAACAAAAGCATCCCGGCCACAAGAAAAAGAAGAATGATACACACCATTTTTAATGCCCTTTTTTTATTCATATGATTACCTCCTGCAGTGTTAATTAATCTGCAGACACCACAATTGGACGAAATCCCCGCAAGCCGATCACAACAATATTTCTTCCCTTGGGAATGTTACCCGAAATAGTGCGGACACGCATTTTTTTACCTTCTATGACCGCCAGCCCTTTATAAGGCAGAATGTCTGACCGCGCAACGCCATGTTCCCACATTAATTTTTCCTCTTTCTTTGATTGCGCGCTTGCGATAAGAAACCGTTCCAGCATTTGTACCATTTCCACAATGAAAATAAGTACAAAAAGCGTCTGAAAATCCGTAGACAAAAAGGCAACTCCCATAGCCAGCTGTACCCCGCTGTTCACAAGCCCGGTTCCTGCTCCGCCCCAATCTTCTGCCCATACATAAAATAGCTCATAATTATTACATTTCTCTACAGCTGACCAGAAAAGCCCCCAAACCAAGAATGCGATTCCGGTTACCATCATAATAAGATTATAAGTTTCGTTATCCAGATCTTTCTGATAGTAAATGACAACTGACACTTTCAGTCCGCCAATAAGCAAAGCACAACAGACAAACCATACGGCCATTTTCCAGTCTATGTTAGACCGGTATATCTGATCCATTTTTCTGCCTGCCAAAACCGGATCTCCCATTTGACGAACAGCCTCCGCTTCCGCCTCATTCTCCGTCATTCCACCGCAAATCAATGCCTGTTTGCAGTCATGTATATGTGCTCTATATTCATCTTGAATCTCTTTTCTGATTTCCGGATCATGAATATATTTAGTTAATTTCTTCAAGTACTTCTCTTCCGTCATCCGATCAGCCTCCTATCAGCCCATATACCGTGTCCGTGTAAAGCTTCCACTCCTTAATTACTTTTTCTAAATATTTTTGACCCTTCTCTGTTAAGTGATAATATTTCCGGAGTTTTCCATTCGCTTCCTCACTATAAACCGTAAGATACCCGGATTGAACCATACTATGCAAGATTGGATAAAGCGTACCCACCTTCATTTCAAACACATTATTCGAACGATTTGCAAGTGTTTCAATCATCTCATATCCATACATATCTTTTTCGGAAAGCAATTTCAAAATAAGCATTGCACTGTTTCCTGAAGCATTTGCTTTTATACCTGTCATTCAAATTCACCTCTTTTCCAGCAAATATATTGTAATGTTATATATATTGTAATTCGATATATATTTGCTGTCAAGATATTTGACGATCAGGTACAGGGTAAATTTCAAATAGGTACAGGGCAAAACGCAATTTGGGACGTAGACCTTTTGCAAAGGTCTACGTCCCAAATAAAAAAATCAGGAAGAAATCCATCAGTGGACTTCTTCCTGATCTAAGTCTTTTCCTCTATAGCTTCTAATTAATCCTGAGGAATGATTTCTTTTTTGTTATAAGAGCCACAAGCTTTGCAGACTCTGTGAGGCATCATAAGCTCGCCGCACTTGCTGCATCTCACCAGGTTCGGTGCGCTCATCTTCCAGTTTGCTCTTCTTTTGTCTCTTCTTGCTTTGGAAGATTTATTCTTTGGGCAGATTGACATGGGTTACACCTCCTTAAAATTCTTAAAAACATCGCGGATCGCTGACATTCTGGGGTCAAGACTTGTGTCTTCACAGTCACAGGTCCCTTCATTCAAATTCTGACCACATACGCTGCAGATGCCTTTACAGTCATCACTGCACAGAACTTTCGTCGGCCACCCTACTAACAGTTCGTTGCGGACCAGTTGTTCCACATCCAAACTGCATCCGTCAATATAATTTGTTTCGTCTAGTTCATCTGAGTCTTCCGTCTCTTCCGGATCCACACTGATCTTCTTTGTAAAATCGAGGGGAATCCTGACTTCCACATCTTTCAGGCACCGGTCACAGGGAATAACTGCCGTCATCTCTGCTTTCCCGCTGATCTGAAGCTTCCGTTCTTTTTCGTATTCGATCAGAAGATGTAACTCTGATTTTTCCTTTAACGGAAAGCTGCCCTGAGCGGATTGAAAAACATCCATCTCTACAGGCACCGATGTGTCAATCGGACGGTGTGGTTCAGACAAAACGCTGGATAGGTCTAATATCATAATAATACTCCTATTCACACCTAAACTATTATATCATGCAATAACGGATTGTCAACCCTAAAAAACCCGAATTTACACAAAATCTGGTATGGTTTTACAGCTGACAGATACCAATCCTATGTTATACCAGCGCTACTGTCTCTCTTGCGATCGCCAGTTCTTCGTTGGTCGGGATCACAGCAACCTTTACTTTGGAATCTGCTGTGGAGATCACAAAGTCTTCGCCGCGCTTTTTGTTAGCTTCCGCATCCAATGTGATTCCCAGGTATCCCAGGTAGGCAAGAACTTTCTCGCGCACGATTCCGGCGTTCTCACCAATTCCTGCGGTAAATGCGATCGCATCTACGCCGTTCATGGCTGCCACATAGGAGCCGATGTATTTTGCTACGCGGTAGCAGAACACTTCCAGAGCTGCTGCTGCATATTTGTTGCCGTTCTCCATTGCCTCTTCCAGGTCACGGAAGTCGCTGGACAGATTCTTGGACAGTCCGTATACACCGGATTTTTTGTTGAGGACGTTCATCACGCCTGCGATATCCAGATCTTCCTTCTTTGCGATATATTCCATGATAGCCGGATCCATATCGCCGGAACGGGTTCCCATAACCAGACCTTCCAGTGGTGTCAGACCCATGGATGTGTCTACGCATTTGCCGTTCAGTACAGCGCTGATGGATGCGCCGTTTCCAAGGTGTGCAACGATGATCTTGGAATTGTTAAGATCCAGTCCCAGGAAATCTGCCGCGTGTTTGGAAACGAAGCTGTGGCTTGTACCATGGAAGCCGTAACGTCTTACTGCATATTTCTCATAATACTCATACGGCAGTCCGTATAAATATGCCTTTTCCGGCATGGTCTGATGGAAAGCGGTATCAAATACAGCTACCATCGGTGTACCGGGCATCAGCTTCTGGCAGGCGCGGATACCGATCAGGTTGGCAGGATTGTGAAGCGGAGCCAGATCGCTGCATGCTTCGATGCCGGCCAGCACCTCGTCATTGATCACTACAGAGCTTGCAAATTTTTCTCCGCCGTGTACCACGCGGTGTCCGACTGCACCGATCTCGGAAAGGCTCTTTACCACGCCGGTCTCAGAATCTGTCAGAGCGTCGATCACGAACTGGATTGCCTCGGTATGTGTAGGCATCGCTTTTTCGGATTTAACCTTTTCTCCGCCTGCCGGCTGATAAGTCAGGCTTCCGTCAATCCCGATTCTCTCGCAAAGTCCTTTTGCCAGTACATTCTCAGACTCGGAGTCGATGAGCTGGAATTTTAAAGATGAGCTTCCACAATTGATTACTAATACATTCATTTCTTTTTACCTCTCTATAATATTAATCATTTGCCATACACTGTACAGCTGTAATTGCTACCACACCTTCGATATCTTTTGCACTGCAGCCACGGGACAGGTCGTTCACCGGCGCTGCGATACCCTGGGTCAGAGGTCCGTATGCTTCGGCCTTTGCCAGTCTCTGTGCCAGTTTGTATCCGATATTTCCGGCATCCAGATCCGGGAATACCAGAACATTTGCCTTTCCTGCAACCGGGCTTCCCGGTGCTTTGGATGCGCCTACTTCCGGTACGATGGCCGCGTCAAGCTGGAATTCCCCGTCCAGCAGGAGGCCTTCCGGCGCATTTTCTTTTGCGATGCGGGTCGCTTCTACGACTTTGTCTACATCCGGGTGTTTTGCGCTTCCCTTGGTAGAGTGGGAAAGCATAGCCACAACCGGCTCTTTTCCTGTCAGCAGACGGAAAGAATCTGCGGAAGAAAGAGCGATAGCTGCAAGCTTCTCCGGATCCGGATTCTGCTCCAGACCGGAATCTGCAAATACGAAGGTTCCGTCAGCTCCCATATCACAATCCGGTACAACGATTACAAAGAATGCGCTGACCAGCTTGGTGCCAGGCTTTGTCTTCAGGATCTGCAGGCAGGGTCTTAAGGTGTCTGCTGTGGAGTGGCAGGCGCCGGAAACCATACCGTCTGCGTCTTTCATCTTTACCATCATGACGCCGTAATACAGATAGTTTGTCAGGAGAAGTTCTCTTGCCTGCTCCTCAGTCATGCCCTTCTTCTGTCTTAACTCTACCAGTTTGGCAATATAGGCTTCGGTCTTTTCGTAGGTTGCCGGATCAACGATCGTAGCGCCGCTGATGTCAAAATCCCCTTTATTTTTGGCAATCTCCTCTTCGCTTCCGATCAGGATCAGATTGGCAGTTCCTTCTTTTAAAACCGCCTCTGCCGCCTCGTAAGTCCGGATATCCTCTGTTTCCGGAAGAACGATCGTCTTTTTGGATGTTTTTGCTTTTGCTTTGATCTCATCTATGAATCCCATGTTCAATAGACTCCTTTCCTAAGATTCTCAATATATTAATTATAATACAAAGAGACCTTGCAAACAAGGTCTCTTATTGGAAACTTATGTCTATTTTTCGGTACAAAATGGAAAATATCACAGTTGAAATGCTTTGCTGACGATTGCGAAATATACACTGATGGTGCTGATGTCTACTAACGTGGAAATCAGAGGTGTAGCCATGATGGCCGGATCCAGTCCGACTTTTTTCGCACACAGAGGCAGGGTACATCCAACTACCTTGGCGATCACAACCGTACACGCCATGGTCAGTCCGATCGTCAGCGCAACCATGACGTCTCCCTGTCCCATGATCAGGATGCGGATCCCGTTCACTACCGCCAGCACCAGACTGATACAGACAGCCACCCGGACCTCTTTCCAGATCACTTTCGGAAGATCCGCAAATTCAATCTCTTCTACCGCAAGGCCGCGGATCACCAGAGTGGAACTCTGCGATCCACAGTTTCCCCCCGTACCCGTCAGCATGGGAATAAATCCAGCAAGCTGTGGCATCACCGCAAGGGCGGATTCATAACTGTTCATGATCATCTGGGTAATGGTTGCGGAAAGCATAAGGAATAACAGCCAGGGAAGCCTGCTCTTTACATGCTCCAGAACAGTGGTCTCAAAATAAGAATCCTCATTGGGAGCCACGCCGGCCATGATGCTGATATCTTCCGTCGTTTCTTCCTGCATAACGTCCATCGCGTCGTCTACCGTAACGATGCCCACCATACAGTTCTCATGATCCAGGATCGGAAGGGCGATCAACCCGTATTTTGTGATCATCCGGACCACATCTTCCTGGTCGTCCGTGGTATGCGCATACAGAAGATTGGTCTCCATGATCTCTTCAATGAGTTTCGATTCACTGGTCGTCAGAAGTTCTTTGACATCCACATATCCGATCAGCTTACGCTTTTCTGTCACATAGCAGGTGTAGATGGTTTCTTTGTTAAGACCTACCTGACGGATCTTCAGGATAGCCTCAGCCACCGTCATTTCCTTGCGGACAGCAATGTAATCCACGTTCATCACGCTTCCAGCGCTGTCTTCCGGATACTGCAGAAGCTGGTTGATCTGTGTCCGCTTCTCTTCATCTGTTGCCAGAAGGAGCCTGTCTACCACATTAGCCGGCATTTCTTCCAGCACGTCTACGGTATCATCCAGATACATCTCTTCCATGACCTCTTCCAGCTCGGAATCGGTCAGGGCGCCGATCAGGATCTCACGCATGTCGCTGTTCATATACGTGAAGGTTTCTGCAGCCTCTTCTTTTGCAAGAAGCCGGAATACCATGACCATGTGCTTCTGGTCAAATTCTTCCAGAATATCCGCCAGATCTACGGGATACATGTTATTTTCCAGTTCTTCTTTGAGTTCTTTATACTGCTTGCGTTCCAGCATTTCCAGAATCCGCTCTTCTGTCAGCTTTTCCCGCATTTTGCCGTCGTTTTCACTCATGATGCATCCTCCTTCCCGTATGATTGCAAGCCGTGCCTTTCTATAGTATAATCAATTTCAAAAAGATATACAATACTAATAGTAGGAGAATCTTATGAAAATCGTTGGCCTGATCACAGAATACAACCCCTTTCACAACGGTCATTTATATCATATTGAAAAAGCACTGGAGGTCACAGGAGCAGACACGGCCATTGTCGTGATGAGCGGCAATTACGTGCAGCGGGGAGCCCCCGCCATCATGCCCAAACATCTGCGTGCGGAAGTTGCCCTGGAGGCCGGCGTCCCCCTGGTTCTGGAGCTTCCGGTATGCTATGCCTGCGGAAGCGCCGAATATTTTGCCGAAGGAGCGGTTTCCCTGCTGGAACAGCTTGGATGCATCGACTGTATCTGCTTTGGAAGTGAATGCGGCGACTACTATCTTCTGGAAAAGATCGCCCATATTACTGCGGATGAGCCGGAGGAATACCGTTCCTTTCTTCAGGCGAATCTAAAAAGCGGCCTCTCCTTCCCCCTTGCCAGGCAGGCGGCATTAAAGTCCTACCTGCAGGACCCGTCCCTGGACGAAATCCTGGAACAGCCCAATAATATCCTGGGGATCGAATACATCAAAGCGCTGTACCGGCGGAAAAGCCCCATCGGCGCTTATACGATCAAACGAAAAGTCTCCGGCTACCACGACAAGGACCTGAAAGAAGGCTACAGTTCCGCTTCTGCCATCCGCAGGCTTCTTGCCTATGCCGGAAGTTCGGTTCATATGACTTCCGACAAGCCTTATGACGAACCGGAATTATCCGAAGTCCTTACCCGCCTGGAGGACCAGGTGCCTCCTGCATGCATCCGCACCCTGGAAGAGACACACCGGGTACGCTATCCGGTCTATACCGGCGATTTTTCTCTGTTATTCCGTTATAAACTGCTGACCGAAACAAGGGAATCATTGAAAGAATACATGGATATGACAGAAGAACTGGCCAACCGCATGGTAAATCACGCCAATGATTTCATTACGTTTGACCAGTTCTGTGATCTTTTAAAAACCAGGGAGCTTACCTACTCCCGGATCAGCCGGTGTATGCTCCACATTCTCCTGGATATCAGAGCCGCTGATCTGTCGCTTTATAAAGAGGCGGGAGGATGCCAGTACGCCCGGGTCCTTGGGTTCCGCAAAGAGGGAGCCAAGTTAATGGCCCGGATCAAGCGTTCCTCTTCGATTCCTCTTATTACAAAACTGACGCAGACAGAAGGGCTCTCTGAAACCGCGCAGAAAATGCTGCGTCAGGACATGTTTGCTTCTGACCTTTATGAAAGTGTCATCACAAACAAATACAAAATGCCTTTTGTGAACGAATACTGCCAGCAGATCGTCCGCGTCTGAAGGCATCAGATCTCGATCTTCTTACTGCATGCCACAGCCATGGCTCCCGGGCCAATGTGGCATGCCACACTTAAGGAAAGACGGTCTGTATGGATCTCATAACCCGGGAAACGCTCCGCCACTTCTTTTTCCCATTCCGCCACTTCTTCATCCGTACAGGTATGAGCGATCTCCAGATGCACTTCTTTTCCTGCGAAACGTCCCTTCAGATCCTTTTCCATGGCGTCCAGCATCGTTTTCTTCGCAGCCTTCCAGCCTCTGACCTTTGCAAACGCATCCAGCTTTTCTCCCTGGATCGTAAGAACCGGCTTCAGGTTCAGGACTGTGCCAAGCGCCGCTGCCGCAGGAGTCACCCGGCCGCCTTTTTTCAGGTATTTCAGCGTATCCACGGTAATGTAGATACTTGCTTCCAGTTTTTCCCGCATCAGCACAGTTACGATCTCCTCTGCGTTCATGCCCTTCTCTCTCATTTCCAGAGCATCCAGAACAGACTGTCTCTGCGTCACAGAAATCCGCTGATTATCTACTACAAGAACTTTTCCATCAAATTCTGCGGCCAGAGCCGTAGCCGTCTCACAGCTTCCGGAGAGTCCGCTGGACATAGGGATGTGGATGATCCTGTCATATTCCTGTAATAATTCTTCCCACAGTTCCATCACATCGGCCGGCGACGGCATAGAGGTGGAAATATCCGCATCTTCCGCAAGTCTCTGATAAAATTCATCCTGAGTAAGAGTAATATCCTCGTAAAACAGTTCGTCATTGATAAAAAACGGCATAGAAACCACGCGGATCCCGAGTTTTTCAGCTTCCTTCTGTGTAATACCGCTGTTGCTGTCTGTAACAATTGCTATTTTCTCCATAAATATTTCCTGTCAATCCTTTCCATAACTATAAAGTAATAATTTCCGACATCTGATCTCTTTTTGCCACCATCATGGGAATATCCTCCCCTTTATAGGGGTTGTCTCCGAAACTTACTTCCAGTTTTACTGTTTCATAAGCAAGTTCCGCGTAATTATTTTCTTTGCTCAGATGTCCCAGGATCACCTGCTGAAGTCCGTCATGAAGGATATCGCACAACAGACGTCCGGACAGTTCATTGGACAAATGTCCCTTATCCCCCATCACCCTTCGTTTCAGCACATAAGGATAAGGCCCTACCTCCAGCATATGAATATCATGATTGGCCTCCAGCACAACGCCGCTTAGGCCTTTCAGATGTTCTACCGTATATTCGTCGTACATCCCAAGGTCTGTAGCTACGGCCACGGATTTTTTATCATTATCGATGCGGTATCCGGAAGGCTGTCTGGCATCATGGGATATGGCAAAGGGACTGATCTTCATGTCTCCCAGGGAGAAGGCCCTGTCCACTTCCACTTCATGGAGCAGTCCCTCCGGGATCTTTCCCAGACTTTTCATGGAGCGGATCCCTTCGATCGTTCCTGGTGTGGCGTATACCGGAATCTCATATTTCCGGCTGAAAACGCCAAGCCCCTGGATATGATCGATGTGCTCATGGGTGATCAGGATCCCGGTCAGTTCATCCCCTTTAATCCCCAGATTATGTAGTCCTTCTTCAATCCTCTTTTTGCTGATCCCGGTATCCACCAGAAGATGGGTGTCTTCATCCCCCACATAAATACAGTTCCCGCTGCTTCCGCTGGCTATACTGCATAATCTCATCATCTGTCTTTCTGCCTTTCCATCTTTTATAAATCCGCGATAATCTGATCCAGCTGCATCTGCGTTTCTGCAAATACACCGTTGTTATCGATCACCCGGTCGCAGTGCTGCATATAGATCTCTTTTGACGGCTGCGCCGCAATAATGCTGTCCACCTTTCCCGGTTCGTATCCTCTGGAATAAAGAAGCCGTTTCTTGCGGATCTCATCCTTTACATACACGTACCAGAGTTCATCGCACAATTCTTCGTAATGATCTTCTACCAGGATCGCCGACTCAACGATCAGAAGATTGGTATTTTTTCTTTCTTCCTTTGCGATGATCCTGCGGACCTCATCTTTGACCGCCGGATGAACGATCCCGTTTAACACGGACAGCTGTTCCACGTTCTGGAATACAATGTTTGCCAGTTTTTCCCGGTTCAGTTCTCCCTTTTCATCCAGGATCTCTTCTCCAAAATGCCGGACAATGTCTTCATAGCACTGACCGCCCTTTTTCTGAAGCTTCTTTCCCAGCGCGTCGGTCTGGCAGATGGTCGCCCCGTACTTATTATTCAAATATTCAAGAATCTGTGTTTTTCCGGAGCCTACACCTCCGGTTAATCCTATGATCTTCATATCTTCTCCACCTCTACTTTGCTTCGTACCAGTTGTCTCCTGTATGCATATCTATCTCAAGCGGCACATCCAGAGAAGCCGCCTGCTCCATTTCCTGCCGGAGGATTTCTTTTACTGTTTCCACCTCCGTCTGTTCCGCCTCGATCAGCAGTTCATCGTGAACCTGCAGCACCAGACGGGATTTGAGTCCTTCTTCTTTCAGACGCCTGTCCACGCCGATCATGGCGATCTTGATGATATCCGCAGCCGTTCCCTGGATCGGGGAATTCATGGCTACCCTCTCTCCAAAGGACCGCTGCATGAAGTTACTGGAGGAAAGCTCCGGCACCGGCCGTCTCCGTCCAAATAAAGTCACTGCATATCCCTGATCCTTTGCATGCTGTACGGCTTGATCCAGAAAGGTCTTGATCCCCGGATAGGTCTGGAAATAATCATCAATGTATTTCGCCGCTTCTTTTCTGGTGATACTCAGATCCTGGCTCAGCCCGAAAGAGCTGATGCCATAGACGATCCCGAAGTTTACCGCTTTTGCGTTTCTTCTCTGCTGATCCGTTACATCGGCAAA
>CASEIR010000070.1 GCA_949287925.1 uncultured Lachnospiraceae bacterium | reverse complement strand
TGCTGAGGGAACCAGATCGGCGGTTATAGTCGTCAATATATTTCTGCAGATTCTTCTTACCCTGACACATAATCTCGTACGAGAAAGCATCCGCACGGATCCCAAAATAAGCGCCGTAATATGCCAATGGATAATTGATCTTACAGTAAGCAATCCGGTAAGCCATCATGACATAAGCCGCCGCATGAGCCTTTGGAAACATATATTTGATCTGTTCACAGGACCAGATATACCAGTCCGGGACATCATGTTCCGCCATGTCTTTCTTAAATTCCGGCCATTCCTTACATTTACCCTTGGCTACTGTACCTTTACGGACCCGTTCCATAATCGTGAAAGATTCCTCGCTGTCCATCCCCTTATTGATCAGATAAGTCATGATATCATCCCGGGTACAGATGGCTGTGGAAATGGTTGCCTTTCCGCTCCGGATCAGCTCCTGGGCATTGTTCAGCCACACGTCTGTTCCATGAGACAGACCGGAGATCCGGATCAAATCCGACAAAGACTGCGGTTTCGTATCTACCACCATCTGAATAACAAAATCCGTGCCGAATTCTGGAATCCCCAGACATCCCACCGGACATCCGCCGATATCCTCCGGCTTGATGCCAAGGACTGACGTGCCGTGGAACAGGGCCATTACATCCGGATCATCCAGGGGAATGTCCGTCGCTTTAAATTTATGATCTGTTTCATTATATTCATTTTCCATAGCCGGAGAACTGATGTATTCCTCCAGCGTCTTAATCATGGTAGGATCATCGTGTCCCAGAATATCCAGCTTCAACAAGTTATGGTCAATGGAATGATAATCAAAATGGGTAGTGATGATATCCGTATTCATATCATTGGCTGGATGCTGCACCGGTGTAAAGGAGTTGATCTCCTCCCCCAGAGGAAGTACGATGATTCCGCCTGGATGCTGTCCCGTGCTTCTTCGGATCCCTGTACAGCCCTGTACGATCCGGTCTATTTCACAGTTGCGCTTCCCCTGTCCCCGCTCTTCATAATAATTTTTCACATATCCGAATGCCGTCTTATCCGCCAAGGTTCCAATAGTCCCGGCCCGGTAAGTCTGTCCGGCTCCAAAAATGACTTCTGTATACTTATGGGCGTTGCTCTGGTAATCTCCGGAGAAATTCAGATCGATATCCGGTTCTTTGTTTCCCTTGAATCCCAGGAAAGTTTCGAATGGAATATCAAATCCATCTTTCACCAGCGGTTCTTTGCAGACCGGACAGTTCTTATCCGGCATATCCCATCCGCATCCGCCGGCATAAGCCCGGACTTCTTCCGATTCAAAATCACTGTAGTGACAGTTCTTACAATAATAATGGGGGCTTAAAGGATTGACCTCCGTAATTCCCGCCATGGTAGCTACAAAGGATGACCCTACAGATCCACGGGATCCTACCAGATAGCCGTCTTCATTAGATTTCCACACCAGCTTCTGGGCAATGATATACATCACCGCGAATCCATTAGAAATGATCGAATTTAATTCCCGTTCCAGCCGCTCCGTCACCACCTCCGGCAGTTTCTCTCCATACATAGAATGAGCTTTATTATAGCAGATTTCCCGCAGCATCTTATCTGAATCCGGAATGACCGGCGGACATTTGTCCGGACGGATCGGTGTAATCCGTTCAATCATATCCGCAATCTTATTGGGATTATCAATTACAATTTCCCGCGCTTTCGCGGAACCCAGATATTCAAATTCCTCCAGCATCTCTTCCGTCGTATGCAGATAAAGAGGCGCCTGTTCATCGGAATCCGAGAAGCCCTTCCCCGCCATAATAATCCTTCGGTACACCTCATCGCCAGGGTCCAGAAAGTGCACATCGCAGGTGGCTACCACCGGTTTCTTGAACTGTTCCCCCAGCTTGATAATTCTGCGGTTGAGATTACGGATGTCTTCTTCGGAATTTACATTTGTCACCCGGTCACTTGCGATCATAAACCGGTTGTTTCCCACCGGTTGAACCTCCAGGTAATCATAGAAGTTCACAATCCTGGCAATCTTCGCCTCCGATTTTTCATTCAATAGTGCCTGATACAGTTCTCCCGCCTCACAGGCGCTTCCCACCAGAAGCCCCTCCCGGTATTTTGTCAGTTCGCTTTTTGGAATTCTTGGCCTCCTGGCATAATAATCCAGATGGGATTTAGAGATCAATGTATACAGATTCACACGTCCCACCTCGTTACAGGCAAGAATGATGACATGATAGGTAGGAAGCTTCCGGATCAGATTCGCATCATGGGAACCGGACTGATTCAATTTCGTCAGGTCATTAATTCCCCGATCTTTCAACATTTCCACAAATTTCACGAAGATCTCCGCCGTCGCGCCTGCGTCATCCACTGCCCGGTGATGGTTCTCCAGCGATATGTGCAGAGCGTTGGCAACGACGTTCAACTTAAATTTGGAAAGCGTAGGAAGCAGGATACGGGCCAGCGCCACTGTATCTACAGAGGTAAAATCCGGTTCCATATCCTGGTACCGCATATTCTGTTCCAGAAACCCCACGTCAAACGAAGCATTGTGAGCCACCAAAACCGCATCTCCGACAAATTCCAGGAACTGAGGCAACACTGTTTCAATATCCGGCGCATCCAGCACCATCTGATCTGTAATGCTGGTAAGACGCGTAATCTCAAAGGGAATTGGTATCTTCGGATTCACAAAGGCGCTGAACCGGTCTGTGATTTCTCCGTTTTCCACTTTTACGGCGCCAATCTCAATGATCTTGTCCCGTATGGCACTGAAACCGGTGGTTTCCAGATCAAACACCACAAAAGTCCCGTCCAGCCTCTGCCCCTTCTCATTTACGGCAACGTCCGTCAGATCGTCCACCAGATATCCTTCCACGCCGTAAATCACCTTGAACGGATCGTCTTTATCCAAGGATTCCATATAATGATTGGCGTCCGGGAATGCCTGCACTACACCGTGGTCTGTGATCGCAATTGCTCTGTGTCCCCAGTCATGAGCCCGCTTCACGATGTCCTTTACTTCCGAGACCCCGTCCATATCACTCATCTTCGTATGACAGTGAAGTTCCACCCTCTTTTCCGGAGCTGTGTCCTTTCTAGCTTCCGTAAAATCATTAATCTTGCGGATTCCAGTTACTGAAGCGATCGTCAGTTCTCCGTCAAACTTATCTATAGAAGTCACACCCTTGATCTTCAGAAACGCACC
Source organism: uncultured Lachnospiraceae bacterium (assembly GCA_949287925.1). GTDB lineage: Bacteria > Bacillota > Clostridia > Lachnospirales > Lachnospiraceae > Merdimonas. Next base: position 55,132 of record CASEIR010000070.1, on the reverse strand, counting down.
TGGTTTAATCTCTGACAAGATATCCGCAAGCTGCTCGTTCTTCACAAACATCTTCACCATGATAGTGTCTGTAAAATCTGTCACTGCGTACATGACGATGGTTTTTTCATTCCGGATCTGCCGGGTGTCAAAACTGATGACCTTTCCATGAATGGTAACCTCACCCATCTCAGTGACAATCTGTTCCAGCTCTATAGGTTCATCATCGAAATCTCTTCCATAAATCAGGTTTGGATCCATAGATTGTTTTCGGGCCGCCCAGTCAGAAGCATTGCTGTTTCTACGCACAGCCTGTCCATTTGTTCTTCCTTTTGCCGAAGACCGTGTTCCAGTTTTTTCCGACTCTGCATGTTCTTCCTGTTTCTTGTAGTTTTTCTCCTCCTGCACAGCCTCGGCCTGCTTCAATATAGCATTTACTTCCTGTTTCAGGCGCTCCTCATTATGCTTTAGTTTACTCTCCCTGGGCTTCTCATAAACGACTCTGACTTCAATAGGCCGATGGAAGCGACGTTCAAAAATTTCCTGAAGATACTGGAGCAGGGCGTCCTTCTTCCCCTGCGCTACAATAGAATCCATCATCCGAAGCAGCAGAATATGGTCTTCTTCAAAATTATACTCTGCCCCCTGCAGCATATTACGTTCCACCACGCTGCGTTCGTTCAGCTCCAGCAGCATGCTTTCCATATATTCCTGCATCAAGTTTGCGGGAGTATACTGTTCCGACAGTTCATAGTCCTCCACAATCTCCACCCGGATATGGCTTTGCCCGAACAGCTGATCCTTCAGACTCCTCTCCATCTCATAGATGTGCATCTTGTGTATCAGATGTCTGCTGTGCAGAAACACCCGGATATAATCTCTGGTCGAATTGGTTGCCACCTTCATAACTTCCACTGATTCGAACAGCATCCAGATATCATCATTCACTTTCAATGTTGGAAATACTTCGAAAAATGGTTTACTCATTCCAGTGCAGCAGCTCCTGTCTCAATGTCTCCAAAAGTTCTTCTTCCTTGACTTTTTTCACGATTTCGCCTTTTTTAATCAGCAGACCCTCTCCGATTCCTCCGGCAATGCCGATATCCGCTTCCTTTGCTTCTCCGGGTCCGTTTACCACACATCCCATTACCGCGACCTTAATATCCAGGGGAATATCCGCCACCATGGCTTCCACCTGATTCGCCAATCCGATCAGATCGATCTTCGTTCTGCCGCAGGTCGGACAAGACACCACTTCAATGCCGCCTTTTCTAAGTCCCAGCGTTTTCAGAATCAGTTTTGCTGATTTGATCTCTTCCACGGGATCTCCGGTCAGCGATACCCGGATAGTATCTCCGATGCCCTGATGCAAAATCAATCCAAGTCCGATAGAAGACTTAATATTGCCGGCAAGAAGGGTCCCTGATTCTGTAATTCCTACATGCAGCGGATACGGACATTCTCTGGCAATCAGTTCATGGGCTTTTACGCACATAAGCACGTCCGAAGATTTAATACTGACCACCAGATTATCGTACCCCATCCGTTCGATCATATGTACCTTGTCCAAGGCGCTTTCTACCAGACCTTCTGCCGTCACGCCATGATATTTTTCTACCAGATTCTTCTCCAAGGATCCGCTGTTAACGCCAACCCGGATCGGAATCCCATACTCTTTTGCCTTGTCCGTCACCGCCTGCACCCGGGATGCATCTCCGATATTTCCCGGATTAATACGGATCTTATCCGCGCCGTTCTCAATCGCAGCTATGGCAAGGCGGTAATCAAAATGAATATCCGCCACCAACGGAATATGAATTCTCTTCTTGATTTCTGACAGCGCCTTCGCCGCTTCCATAGTAGGTACCGCACAGCGGATGATCTCGCATCCTGCCTTTTCCAATGCCAGGATCTGTGCCACAGTCGCCTCCACATCCTCAGTCCTGGTGTTGGTCATGGACTGAATCGCAACCGGACTTCCCCCGCCGATACATACATTTCCGATCCAAATCTTCTTTGTCTTTTCTCTCATGGCGTACACTCCTTTTCCATTCAAATACCCCGCAGCCAGGTGCGGGGTATCTTTTCTGATACAAACATTTTACTCTTTCATAAAAACCATCTGTTCACCATATTCTCTCTCTGTCAGTGTCAGCTGATCCCGGTCTACACTGTAATCAAATGTGGTCGTGATCATACTCAGTGCATTCTCCAGCATCTCAACTGTATACAGTCCGTCCGAACTGTCCGACAGATCATTCAGAACAGACTCATCCTCTCTGATCGTAACCGTTTTCTCATCCTTATCCATAGAATAATCCATGGGAACATCTACCCCTGTTCCTTCCGCAATCTCCGGTATGGTAACAATCATGCTTCCATTGCTTTTGATATTCAATTTATATGTTCCGTCTTCGTCCGCCCATTTTCCTTCCAGCGGATTCGTCGTAAACATCTTCGTCAGTAAATATATGGCGATCAGGATGATCAGAATAGAGGATACGGTCATCACCACCCGCCAGATTTTGCTTCTCATAGCCTCATCATTTTTTGCAATAATCATCTATCATTGTCCTCTCGGTATAATTTATTTCTTATGACTGATTATATGTTTTTTCTTCTTTGGTGTCAACGGTTTGCATCTACTCCGGAACTTCGACCAAGAGATAGAACCCTTTTTCTGTCTTCTCGATTTTCCGTATGATTCCCTTATCTGACCGGATTCTCTGACCGGTCCGGTATATCCCGGACATGGCTATGGAAGGTTCTACCAGATAAGTGTACTGACCGGTCACAGCACTTCTTTCACTGATTTCAACCTCCTGACCTTCTTCTACCAGTCCTTCCCGTTCCATTTTAAATCTTTCCTGTCTCATATTCTTTCCCTTCTTTTCGTTCCGTATCGGAACAGTTTTGCAACACTTTGTTGATACTCGGCACATTTTTATGTTCTTTATCGCCACAATTGGTAAAATATACCAAAATGCAAAGGAGGAGGTTTTATGTCATTTGCCGACAAATTAAAAACACTACGACTTCAGAACGAAATGACTCAGGAATATGTTGCAAAACGTCTGAATGTCGCACGTTCTACAATTGCTGGCTATGAAACAAAGAACCGCCAGCCATCTCACGAAAAGCTGACGGCGCTTGCCGCTCTTTTTCAGGTTTCGGTAGACTATCTTCTGGACGAAGACAGTACGCTCGCTCTGGAGATATCTCATTCTCCGGTCTTTTCCCATGATGAGACAGAGCTGATCATGAGATACCGCAGGCTCTCCTCCCGGTCTAAAATCACATTGCGCGAATACCTTCATTACCTGGAATACCAGGAACACCGTAACAGCTGATTCCTTTTAGTTTTCCCGGATCAGCGTCTCAATATGCTCTGGCTCCGGCATGGAACGGATCGCTCCTTTTTTCATTGTAATCAATGCCGCTCCGGCATTTGCATAGGTCAGGATATCTTCCAGCTTTTCTTCTGTAAGATGATCCAGTCCATTCGTCAGAAGTCCATGGATAGAACAACCGCAGAATGTATCGCCTGCTCCCGTTGTCTCAATGGCTTTTACTATAAATCCTTTCTTTTCCGCCCGTATATCTCTATAATAAGCACGGCTTCCTTCCTTACCCATAGTGAGAAAAATCAGCGGAATCTGATATTTTTCCTGCAGAATACGGATTCCTTCATCATAATCCTCTTTGCCCGTCACAAATTGAATCTCGTTATCTGATATCTTCAGCATATCACAGTATTGGAATCCATATTCCATCATCTCTTTCGCTGTCTCCATAGAATCCCAAAGCGGCGGGCGAAGGTTCGGATCAAAGGTTATGATACATCCGGCTTCCCTGGCCACTTCCAGTGCCCTTTTCGTAGCCGATCTCGCCGGTTCATCCGTCATGGACAACGTTCCAAAATGAAAAACTTTCGACTGGCGGATCAGTTCATAATCTACATCTTCTTCTGTCAGCATCATATCTGCGCCTGGCTTGCGGTAAAAAGAAAATTCTCTGTCACCGTCCGGAAATGTGTGAACAAATGCCAGTGTGGTATGAATATCAGAATCCAGAATCAATCCCCTGGTTTCAATTCCCAATTCCCGAATTGTATCCCGCAGCAGTTTTCCGAACTGATCATTTCCAACCTTTCCGATAAACGCAGTTTTCCGTCCCAGTTTATTCAGCATCGCAAGCACATTACAAGGCGCTCCGCCCGGACACGCCTCGAACATCTGATTCCCCTGGTCGCTCTGTCCATTCATCGTAAAATCTATAAGCATCTCTCCCAGCGCTGTAACATCATATACTTTTTCCATCCTTCCTGCTCCTTTCCACACGCATTTTACATTATTTTATCACATCCGCATACCAATTGGAAATCTTTTATTCCTCACCCAGCTTCCATGCAATTGCACATCCGGCCGCAAAAGCAATAACTCCTGTTACAATCGCCGCTATAGAAAACCCGGACCAGTCTGTTTTCCACAAAATTGCAATAGGCGATGCGACGATCAGTCCGACGATTGCCCAATACGCGTGCGTTTCCGCCCGCTGGAAAATGATCTCTATAATCTTTGCAATCAGAAAGATACCAGCCACCACTCCGATACCAAACGGTACAAGAATCAGCATATTTCCCATAACAGCAGCTACATCGAACTGAGTCAGCGCTTCCACCGTGTCATTGATGCATTCCAAAATCGTATTATAATAGCCAAGAATCATCAGCATCATGGAGCCGCTGACTCCTGGAATAACCATGGTCGCAGCGGCAACCACACCCACCAGGAACAATTTGATCACATTAACCAATCCAAAACTTACATCTGCCGAACCGCCTTCACTTTCGCCCATCATCGCCATAGCCACAACGATAACAAAGAACACCACGAAGCACACCAGCATTCCCGGTGTGGTTTTCTTATGCCTCACATGCTTCAGTATAAATGGAAGGCTTCCGATGATCAGTCCAACAAATAAAAGGTTGGTCTGGATCGGAAAAGCAGTAAAACAAAATTCCAGAATTCTGGCAACAATCACAAGAGCCGCCCCCACTCCGATAAAGATCGGTGCAAGAAACTTCAAACTCTCTTTAAACTCGCTGAACAGATGTGTAATGGAGTGAATCAGCTTATCATAGATTCCCATGGCAACCATCATGGTTCCCCCGCTGACCCCTGGTATAATATTCGCAGTTCCTATTATAATACCTTGTATTAACTTTTTAATCATGAATGATCTCCTTTAGCCATATATTTCTTCAAAACTTCAAAGAATTCTCTCATCTCAGATTCTGTACCGACCGTAATCCGCAGATATTGCCGGATTCGTTCACTTTCCCAATAGCGTACATAAATATTCTGTGTCTTTAGATACTCAAACAATTCTTTCGCGTCATAAGACGGGTGGGCTGCAAAGATAAAATTGGCTCTGGAATCCAGGCAGCTGAATCCAAGCTTCTTTAGTTCTTCTTTACTCCACTCACGGGTACAGATGATTTTTTGGATTCCTTCTTCAAAATATGCTCTGTCTTTTACCGCCTCCGCTCCGCAGATCAGGGAGGTAAGATTCATGGTATAAGAATTAAAGGAATATTTTGCATCATTTAGATACCGGATCAATGCCGGGTTGCTGATGGCATACCCTATCCGCATTCCCGCCATGGAACGTGCTTTGGAAAAGGTCTGGACTACGATAAGATTCTCATATCTCTCAATCAGTTCCAGCGCAGACCTCCCTGCAAAGTCTATATATGCTTCATCTACAATCACGATTACATCCGGATTGTGGGCGATAATATCCTCTACATCCTCCAGTTCCAGATACAGTCCGGTGGGCGCATTGGGATTGGGAAATATTACCCCGCCATTCTCCCCGTAATAGTCTTCCTTCCGGATACAAAACTTCTCATCCACCGGCTTACATTCATATGGAATACGGTAAAGATCCGCCCATACCTTATAAAACGAATAGGTAATATCAGGAAAAATGATCGGCTTTTCCGAGTTAAAGAAAGTCAGGAAACACATGGATAACACATCGTCCGATCCCACTCCCACAAACACTTGATCCTTTCCCACCCCATAAAAATCTGCCAGTTCTTTTACCAGCACTTCAGCAGCCGGATCCGGATAAAGGCGCAGACGATCTGTATTCAACTTCTCCAGCGCAGCTGTCACTCCAGGAGCCGGCGGGTATGGATTTTCATTGGTATTCAATTTGATCACTTTATTCTGAGGCTGTTCCCCCGGTACATAGGGTTCTACCTTCCGTATATTCTTTTCAAATGCTTTCATCACAGCAGCCCTCTACTTTGTCTGATACTCTTTTGACAGTTCCCGGAATTTCGGCAGGGAATTCACGATCGTCTCATAAGACACACAGTATGCCAGCCGTACATACCCCGGACACGCAAACGAACTGCCCGGCACCATCAGTATATTGTATTTCTTCCCGGCCGCGCAGAATTCCTTCTCATCTTCTACCGGAGATTTCACAAACAGATAGAACGCACCCTCAGGTTTAATACATTCAAATCCGCAATCTTTCAGACCTTGATAAAGCGTTTCCCGATTCCGGTTATAATAGGAAATATCCGTCTTCTCATTCAAACACCTGGCCACAATCTTCTGCTGCAGCGTAGGCGCATTGACGAATCCGAGGATTCTGGTCGCAACATTTGCCGCAGACTGCACATCCCCACTATCCGTAACCTCATCCGGAATCACCAGATAACCGATTCTCTCACCCGGCAATGACAGTGATTTACTATAGGAGTACCCTACGATCGTATTGTGGTAATACTTTGTCAGATACGGAACCTCAACGCCATCATACACCAGTTCCCGGTACGGTTCATCTGAGATCAGATAAATTTCTGTGCCGAATTCTTTTTCTTTTTCTTCCATAATGGACGCCATCTTTTTAATCGTTTCTTCTGAATATACTACACCAGTAGGATTATTCGGAGTGTTCACAATAACTGCTTTGGTCTTCGGAGTAATCTTCTCTGCAAATTCGTCCAGCTTCGGTTGAAAATCCACCGTATTCGGGGATACTTCAACCAGAACCCCGTCATAATTATTTGTATAAGAACGGTACTCGCCAAAATACGGAGCAAACGCGATCACTTCATCTCCAGGATTAATCAAAGTCTTCAGTATGACATTCAATCCTCCGGCTGCGCCTACTGTCATCACAATATTGCGGGCCGCAAAGTTCGTGCCAAATCGCTCGTTCAAAGATACCGCCACTGCTTCCCTTACATCTTCATATCCGCTGTTGCTGTTGGTGTAGCCGTGAAGGATAAGAGGATCACTGTCCTCCAGAAGCTCAATAATTGCATTCTTCACTGCGTCCGGAGCCGGCACGTTGGGATTCCCCAGGCTGAAATCATATACGTTCTCCGCCCCGTAGATCTGAGCCAGACGATTTCCTTCCTCAAACATTGCACGAATGGCAGAACTGTTTGCTACCATATTTTTCATTTTATCTGCTATCATTTATACACACTCCTTCTATTATATTGACTTTACTTCCCTAACATATCCTTTTTCCACCAAAAATGCAGGCCGGTAAGACAGCTTTGCTTTTCGCAGTCCTTCTGCTCCCGTATCCTCTTCCCGGTTCACATACTGGTAACCCAGGCACTCGTGTTCCACGAACTGTTGGTTAATCATCGGATACGCTCCCTGAATATCTGCATATGCTTTCTCAATATGCACGACAAAGGTATCCGGACACAGCGGTTCTCCAATAGTAAAAGCTACAACCTCCCCGTCAATCCGCAGGACTCCTCCGGTCAGTCCCAGTTCTTCAAATAAACGCAGGGAATTCAGTGTCACACAGATTTCTCCCCGCTTCTCGGGATTTTCTTCACACCCGTTTTCATTTCTCCAGCGAAGCGCCATCTGAAAGCATTCTTCCACATTTTCTTTTTTCATTCGCTCGTAGCTCCAGCGGTTTTCATACATCATTTTAAATTTATTGATATGATTCCGCTTGCTGTGCAGTTTCTTCCCGGACAGTGTGGCAAGTTTTTCGCTTTCATACACATAGTCTGCGCTGTCACGGTCATACTCGATCTGAAATCTTCCGGGATACCATTCCTCCAGCTGCGCAAAATGCTCCGGCGTCACATTATACATAGCAAACGGGATTCCCCGTTCCTTGCTGTATTCCATCAGGATTTCCAGCGCTTTTCTAACCTGTTCCGGTCTTCCTGCCGGATACGCAAACGCCAGATGAGTATTGTCTTCACTTTTAAAGACAAGGGCATCCTCTACCACTGCCCATGTGACCGGATACTGCCGGGACCACAGATAAACATTCGCAAATGTCCTCTCGCAGCTGCGGCTGGTATGGTTGAGGAAAAAATGATCCATGACTTCTTTGTCTTCTAATTCTGCTCGTTTGAACTGTATTTCTTTCATAAATTCCTTTCTTCTATACTTCGCTTTTTATTTTATACATGAATCTTAGTATAACACACTTCTTTTCTTTTGTAACCACAAAAGGGACTGCATGCAACCCTTTTGCATCAGCCCCTTACATAGCATATTGTCTTTAATCATTCATGTTTGCAAGCTTTGCAGCCTGGTCAGCTGCGATGCAGGCGTCGATGATTTCCTGGATATCCCCGTTCATAATCTTGTCAAGCTTATACAGCGTCAGACCGATACGATGATCCGTCACTCTCCCCTGCGGGAAGTTATACGTACGTATCTTTTCGGAACGGTCTCCGGTTCCGATCTGACTTTTTCTTGCCTCCGCCTCTGCATCATGCCGCTTCTGGCATTCCATATCATACAGCTTAGCACGGAGCAGCGCAAACGCTTTTTCCTTGTTCTGAAGCTGGGATTTTTCTGTCTGGCTGTAAATTACGATTCCGGTAGGATAATGAGTGAGCCGTACTGCCGAGTCCGTCGTATTGACACACTGTCCGCCATTGCCGGACGCACGCATAACATCGATACGGATGTCTTTCTCATCGATCTGAACATCCACATCCTCTGCTTCCGGCATTACCGCTACCGTGATCGTAGATGTATGGATCCGGCCTCCAGACTCTGTTTCAGGTACCCGCTGCACACGGTGTACTCCGGATTCATACTTCATCACAGAATACGCACCTTTTCCATCGATCATAAAAGTAACGTTCTTCATGCCTCCAATTCCGATCTCTTCGCATTCTACTAATTCAACCTTCCAACGCCGGCTTTCCGCATAATGCAGATACATCCGGTAGATCTCAGCTGCGAACAGCGCCGCTTCATCTCCGCCTGCACCCGCACGGATCTCCACAATTACATTCTTATCATCATTGGGGTCTTTTGGAAGCAGAAGAATTTTCAATTCATGCTCCAGCTCTTCCACTCTTTCTTTGGACATATTCAGTTCTTCTTTTGCCAGCTCCCGCATCTCTTCGTCCGTTTCCTCTTCCAACATCTGAAGACTGTCTTCAATCGCCTGTTTGCATGATTTATATTCCTTATATGCCTCCACAATTGGAGTTAAGTCATTTTGCTCTTTCATCAATTTACGGAATCGGTTCTGATCACTTGCCACATCCGGTTCCTGCAATTCACTTAAAACCTCTTCCAACCGAATCAGAAGATCCTCTAATCTGTCAAACATCTCTATTCCTCCTTGAACAACCGCCATTCCGGCACTAATCTTTATTGTACATACCACTCACAACCCGGTCAAGTCCTGCCAGATCCTTTTTTATCTGTATCCCTGAATATCCGCTGTTGTACATCAGATCCGCCACTTCCCGGCCCTGATCACATCCGATTTCAAAGAGCAGGATTCCTCCCGGCTTGAGTACAGGAATGCTGTCTGCAATAATTCTTCGGTAAAAATGCAATCCATCTTCTTTCCCGTCCAGCGCGATCCATGGATCATGAAGCCTCACCTCTTCCTGCAGTCCACGAATCGCCGATGTTCTGATATACGGCGGATTCGACACAATCATGTCATAATTCTTTCCCGCCCGTTCCAGAAGATCACTTTCCTGAAATGTCGCTTCAACCCCGAGCCGCTCCGCATTTCGCCTGGCAACCGAAATGGCTTCTCTGGAGATATCAAGTCCTTCTCCCTCCAGACCTGGACACAGCTTCAAAAGACTGATCAATATACATCCGGATCCGGTGCAAAGATCCAACACCTTCATTCCCGGTTCTGCAAAACGCAATGCTTCTTCCACCAGAGTCTCTGTATCCTGTCTGGGAATCAGCACATGATGGTTCACCAGAAAAGGGAATCCCATGAATTCCTGTTCGCCGGTCAGATGCTGCAGCGGAATATGCCTGCTTCTTTCGTGAATCAGTTTCAGATATTCCTTTGCCTTCTGGACAGATACCGGACGTTTTGGATCTCCGTAATAAGAAGCTCTCCCGATACCTGTCACATGCTCCAGCAGATACCAGGCATCCAGTCCTGCCTCTTCGATGCCTGCGTCCCGAAGCTGGTTCTCACCATTTTCATATAGTTCCCGAAGCGTGAAAATTTTCCCGTTCATATGCTCTCCAATCAAATACGGCCTCCACTGCTTTGATTGCCACTTCAATCATCTGGTCGTCCGGTTCTTTTGTGGTCAGCTTCTGTATGGCAAGTCCCGGCCTGCTCAGCAGATCCAGCACTGGATTTTCCGTATTGCCAGCCAGCTTTAACACCTCATATGAAATACCCGCGATCACTGGAAGCAGCGCAATTCTCACCAGAACACGCATCCACACAGTCTCCACCTGAATCAGGAAAAGTAAAATGATACTGATGGCCAATACAAAAAACAAGAAGCTGGTTCCGCATCTTTTGTGCTGTCTGGAGCTTATTCTTACGTTTTCCACCGTCAGCGGAAGCCCATGTTCAATACAATTAATACACTTATGCTCTGCCCCATGATACATAAACGTTCTCTGAATATCCTTCATTCTGGATATAAGCAACACATACAGGATAAAGATTCCGATCCGGATCAGACCTTCCAGAATGGTACGGATATGATACGACGGGATCACCGGTTTTAAAAATGAAGATAAAAAATACGGCAATATCATAAAAACAGCCACGGCAATAACCACCGATAAGAATACCGTACCTCCCATCATCCATTTTTCCAGTCTGTCCTGTTTCGCCTGCTCTGTCTTTGTCCTTTTCTGTTCTTCCTCTTCTTCAAAAAAAGAGGCTGAAAACGTAAGTGTCCGGATTCCAAGTATCATAGAATCTATGAAATTAAAAACACCTCTCACAAAAGGGATCTTTGTAAGTCCCCGGGCGTTTCCGGCAATACCCCGGTATACATCCTTTTCCACAACAATTTCTCCATCAGGCTTCCGTACCGCGACGGCATAAAGATCCTGATGCTTCATCATGATGCCCTCCAGTACAGCCTGCCCTCCGATGTTCGATGATTTCATACACCGTATCCTCCTGAAACATATGCTGTTTTCTATTCTCATAAAGACAATCCCGAAAAAAGAATAGCGCAACCCGGGATTCTAAAAGGCTGTCAAAATCCCGAACAAGCCCTGACTCCGGTTCACCGCCTGCACAAAAAAGGGTTGAGATTCTTCAACCTCAACCCGATTCTGTGTTTATTATTTACCCATTCCGTATTTTTTGTTGAACTTATCAACACGTCCGCGAGCCTGGGCAGCTTTCTGCTGGCCTGTGTAGAATGGATGGCACTTGGAACAGATCTCTACGTGAATATCTTCACTGGTAGATCCTGTTACGAATGTGTTTCCACAGTTACAAGTTACAGTTGCCTGATGATATGCTGGATGTATTCCTTCTTTCATGATTTCACCTCTTCTTTATTTTTTACATACACGAAATGTGCTAAAAACTTCGTTTTCTAAACAGCTTTGTTATTGTATCATATTTATCCGGTATTGTCTAGATGATTTTTGTCTTTTTTACTAATTGAATCAGTTCCGCATTATTCCGGGTTCTGCTGAACATATTCAGAATATTATCTACCGCTTCATCCGCACGCATACCGTTGATCGCGCGCCTCATCGTATCCACAGCCTCCTGCTCTTCCGGGCTGAGGAGAAGATCTTCTCTGCGTGTTCCGGATTTAGGAATGTCCACCGCAGGAAACACCCGCTTTTCCGACAACTTGCGGTCCAGTACCAGTTCCATATTGCCGGTTCCCTTGAATTCCTCATAGATCACGTCGTCCATCTTACTTCCAGTGTCCACGAGCGCAGTCGCTAATATGGTGAGACTTCCGCCTTCACGCATATTTCTCGCCGCCCCAAAAAACCGTTTCGGCATGTGAAGGGCTGCAGGATCAAGACCTCCGGACAAAGTTCTTCCTGATGGAGGCACCGTCAGATTGTATGCCCTTGCCAGCCTGGTTATACTGTCCAGCAGGATGATGACGTCTTTTTTATGTTCCACCAGCCTTTTTGCACGTTCGATTACCATCTCCGCCACTCTCTTATGATGATCCGGAAGCTCATCAAACGTGGAATAAATAACCTCCACATTCTCCCCTTCGATGGCTTCCTTAATATCCGTCACTTCCTCTGGCCGTTCATCGATCAGCAAAATCAGAAGATGCATCTCCGGATTGTTCTGGCGTACCGACAGGGCTACCTGCTTCAAAAGTGTTGTCTTACCTGCCTTCGGAGGTGATACAATCATACCCCTTTGCCCTTTCCCGATGGGCGACAGCAGATCCACAATCCGCATGGCCGTGCTTGACTTTCCGCATTCCAAACGCAGTCTTTCATTGGGGAACACAGGCGTCATATCTTCAAAATTCGCTCTGCGTACTGCCTTCATCGGATCCATCTCATTGATCCTGGTCAGATAGAGCAACGCGCTGAATTTTTCCTGTTGTGTCTTAATTCTGGTATTTCCCTCCAGGATATCACCCGTCTTCAGATTAAACTTGCGTATCTGTGACGGAGACACATAGACATCATTCTCTCCTGGCAGATAATTCGCGCTTCGGATGAAACCATATCCATCCGGCAGCACTTCCAGAATTCCATGAGCCTTCACTCCGCTGTCCAGCCGGTCAATATCATGAAGCTCCTTATCTCCTGTATTGGCTGACATCTCTTTGACAGCTTCGCGTGCCGTCTGCTTTTCCTTTTCGTCCTCTGCCAGCATCAGCTCGACCACCTCTGCCTTTTTCATAGAGGATACACCTTTCAATCCCCTGGCTTTTGCAAGATCCCGCAAAGTTGCAAGCGGCAAAGACTCATACTTTTCTCTCATCTTATCTATCCTTTCAATTATTCTGTTCATATCAAGGGATACTGCGTCGAATCGACCAGATTAAAACATGAACACATTATACTACAGAAAACTTTATTTTGAAAGCCCTTTTTTCCGAACCTGCAGCAATGATAATTCTCAGAAACTTTATTGAAAACAATATTCAAAAATGCTATGATAATAGACAGTAAAAAAAGACTCTATCCATGAAAGGACCTGGCATGAGCGTACACTGGGGTGAAAAGAGATATTATTCTCTAGACTATTATCTCCGGCAGACTTACGGAGAAAAATTTTACAAAATATCTCTGAACAAAGGGATGTCCTGTCCGAACCGTGACGGCCGGATCTCCCGCCGAGGCTGTATCTTCTGCAGCCGCGGCGGTTCTGGTGATTTTGCGGCGGACTCCCGTCTGTCCGTTACTGACCAGATCGAAACCGGGAAATCTCAGGTTGGCGCCAAATACAAGGGTAGCGGTTACATCGCTTACTTTCAAGCATACACGAACACCTATGCTCCGGTGGAATATCTCCGCTCGATCTTCCTGGAAGCCATCTCACATCCAGACGTCCGTATCCTGTCCATCGCAACCAGACCCGACTGTCTCAGCGATGACATTCTGTCTCTGCTGGAAGATCTGAACCACATCAAACCAGTATGGGTGGAACTCGGGCTGCAGACAATTCACAGCCGGTCAGCCAACTGGATTCGGAGAGGATACGACCTTCCCGTCTATGAATCCGCAGTAAAAGCGCTGCGCAGATGCGGCATCTCCGTAATCACCCATGTGATTCTGGGTCTTCCAAATGAATCACGGGAAATGAATCTGGAAACCATCCGTTATCTGAATTCCCTGGATATCCAGGGAATCAAGCTGCATCTTCTCCATGTGCTGGAAGGTACAGATCTGGCGGAATATTACCGGAAATTTCATTTCCCCCTTCCTTCAATGGAAGAATATTTTGCGCTGCTTGGTTCCTGTCTGAGTGCATTGCGCCCGGAAATTGTAATTCACCGGCTGACCGGAGACGGTCCGAAATCACTTTTGATCGCTCCGCTGTGGACCGGCAACAAACGACTGGTATTGAACCGGATGCAGGCTTATTTCAAAGAGCATGACATCTGGCAGGGAAAGGATTATTGCTATGACCACAACTTTTAAGCTTTACAAATTAATCATCTTATATATGCTGAACAAGGTGGATTTTCCTCTGACCAATTCTCAGATATCGGAATTTGTCCTGGACGAAGGATATACTACTTATTTCAAATTGCAGCAGGCCATCTCTGAACTGATCGAATCCAGGTTCATACGAGAAGAATCCACCCACAGCCGCACCTTCTACCATCTTACTTCCGAAGGCGCACAGACATTGCAGTTTTTCAAAAATGACATTTCTCCGGCAATCCAGGATGATATCGACCATTTTCTGAAAGAAAAGCAGTACGAACTGAAGAACGAGGTTTCTGTGAAAGCCGATTATTACCGGAACGACAACCGAGAATATTCCGTACATTGTCAGGTTCTTGAACAGGGATACCCTCTCATCGATCTGACGGTAACCGCGCCTACCGAGCAGGAAGCCGAAACCATCGCCAATAACTGGAGCCGGAAAAATCAGGAACTCTATGCATGGATCATGGCCAACCTGCTATAACAGGAATTCACACATCACATAATTGCTGATGTCAATTCCGTATTCAGTCAGTCTCACAAAATCTCCTGCCGTTTGCAGGAGATTTTTTTTCTCCATGTCTCGGATAACCGTCCCGAAAACCTCCTCCATACTCCGCCCGAACGTCTGCCTGAAGTCTGTTTTTGATACTCCTTGCATCTTCCGGAGTCCAAGGAACATATATTCCGACATCTCATCATTCGCCGAAAGTTTTTCTTTTTCTTCTCCCTGGATCCATCTGTGGTGATCCATCAGAGAAGCCGCGCCCGTTCCAATCCCCAGATACTCCGTTCTGTTCCAGTATCCAAGATTATGACGGCATGCATAGCCCGGTCTGGAATAATTAGAAATTTCATATCTTTCATAACCGGCTTTTCCCAGTATTTCTCTGGTCCGATAATACATATCCCGCTCCGTCTCCTCATCCGGAAGGCCTCTCCGGTCTTCTCCGTACAGTTCCCAGAAAGGCGTCCCTTCTTCCACAATCAGGCTATATGCGGATATGTGTTCCGGGTTCAGTTCTGTCACGGTCTTTAACGTTTCTTCCCAGCTTGATCGGGTCTGCCCCGGAATTCCCGACATCAGATCCACGTTAATATTCGAAAAGCCCTGTCCTCTTGCCTTCTCATAAATATCCAGAAATTCCTCATAAGTATGGATTCTTCCCAAGCTTTCCAACTCTTCTTGATGTACAGACTGCAGACCAATGCTGAGGCGGTTGATACCGATCTTTCTATATATGTGGAGCTTTTCTTCCGTTACGGTACCCGGATTCATCTCGATGGTAATCTCCGCATCCGGAACTATGGAAAATGTCTGATTAAGCCCCTGAAAGATTTTCTCCATCTGATATGCTTCCAGGATCGAAGGAGTCCCTCCCCCCACAAAAACACTGACCACCTGGTAGTCCTTTGCAAGCTCCTTATAATTACAGATTTGCCGGTATAGATTTTCCACATACACAATCCGCTCCTTCTCACCGGAAGGAGCGGACAGAAAATCACAATATTTACATTTTTGTATACAGAATGGAATATGAAGATATATTTCTAATGGTTTCATTACTTGTCATCCAATTTTAAAACACTCATAAAAGCTTTCTGCGGAATCTCTACGTTACCCACTTGCCGCATCCGTTTCTTGCCTTCTTTCTGCTTTTCCAGCAGCTTCTTCTTTCTCGTGATATCTCCGCCGTAACACTTAGCCAGCACGTCCTTACGCATCGCTTTCACCGTTTCTCTTGCAATAATCTTACTGCCAATTGCCGCCTGAATCGGGATTTCAAACAGTTGCCGTGGAATCTCTTCCTTTAGCTTCTCGCACATCTTTCTGCCCCGTTCATACGCAGTATCAGCATGTACGATAAAGGACAGCGCATCTACTTCTTCTTTATTGATCAGGATATCCAGTTTCACAAGATCTGACTGAACATACCCATCCATCTCATAATCGAAAGAAGCATACCCGCGGGATCTGGACTTCAGCGCGTCGAAGAAATCATAAATGATCTCATTCAAAGGAAGGTGATACCGGAGCACCGCTCTGGTCTCTTCCATGTACTCCATTCCTTCATAGATCCCCCTTCGCTCCTGACACAGGTCCATGATCGCGCCGATAAACTCAGACGTTACCATAATCTCCGCTTTCACGATCGGTTCCTCCATATATTCGATCTCCGACAGATCCGGCAGATTGGACGGGTTCGTCAGCTCAATCACTTCTCCGTTTGTTTTGTGCACTTTGTAGATAACACTGGGGGCTGTTGTCACCAGATCCAGATTATATTCCCGTTCCAGTCTTTCCTGAATAATCTCCAGATGCAGAAGCCCCAGGAATCCGCATCGGAATCCAAAGCCCAGCGCTATGGATGTCTCTGGTTCAAACTGGAGCGATGCATCATTGAGCTGGAGCTTTTCCAACGCATCTCTTAAATCCGGATATTTTGCCCCGTCTGCAGGATACATTCCACAGTATACCATCGGATTCACCTTTTTATAACCCGGCAGGGGCGCGTCACAGGGATCTGACGCATTTGTAATGGTATCGCCCACCCTGGTGTCTTTCACATTCTTCAGGCTTGCAGTAATATACCCTACCATACCGGCGCTCAGTTCTTCGCAGGGAATAAACTGACCGGCTCCAAAATAACCGACTTCCACCACTTCAGCTCTGGCGCCTGTCGCCATCATCAAAATCGGCGTCCCTTTCCTGACACTTCCTTCTTTAATCCGGCAGAATACGATTACCCCTTTATAGGAATCATAAAGGGAATCAAAAATCAGTGCTTTCAAAGGCGCCGCCGGATCCCCCTGAGGCGCCGGAATCTTTTCCACAATCTGTTCCAGTACCTGGTCAACATTAAGACCTGTTTTCGCGGAAATCTGGGGGGCGTCCATCGCTTCAATGCCAATCACATCTTCAATCTCTTCTATCACCCGTTCCGGGTCTGCGCTTGGCAGATCTACTTTATTAATTACCGGCATGACATCCAGATCATGGTCCAAAGCCAGATATACATTCGCCAGTGTCTGGGCTTCCACACCCTGAGCGGCATCTACAACCAGTATAGCTCCGTCACAAGCCGCCAGACTTCTGGACACTTCGTAGTTAAAATCCACATGTCCCGGCGTGTCGATCAGGTTGAAAATATACTCTTCCCCGTCCTTTGCTCTGTATACGATCCGGACAGCCTGGGCTTTAATTGTGATGCCTCGTTCCCTCTCCAGATCCATGTTGTCCAATACCTGGGACTGCATCTCCCGGCTGGTCAGAAGCCCGGTCATCTCGATGATCCGGTCTGCCAGCGTAGATTTCCCATGGTCAATATGTGCAATAATGCAAAAATTACGAATTTTACTCTGATCTATTCCTGCCACTGATATTCTTCCCTTTCAGTTCTTTCATTTATGCTGATTTCGCACAGCGTAGTATATCACAAAACACTATTCTTTACAATGAAAAGTTCTACACTCATCACATCGCCGAGCCGGCCTGTTTTCACCTGTTCTTCCGTATCTGCTGCTTCCTCCAGTATTCTCCTTAGCTCAGCTTCTGAGAAGTTCCGGCACTGCTGCAGATACTTTCCGGTCACAAATGGATGCAGCCCTGCTTCTTTGGCTATTTCCGCTTTCCCATATCCTTGTTTCTGCAGGCTTCTGACTTCCATCAGCAGCCTGAACTGCCGGGTCAGCAGATAAAGAATCCGCATCGGAGGCTCTTTTAATGCCAGAAGATCATAATAGTAGTCCAGAGCCTTTTTCTGCTCACGGCCTGCCACAGCCTCCACCATGGCAAAGATCTGGTTGCTGATATGAGTAGTACAGATCTCATCGATAGCTTCCGGTGTAATCTTGGTTCTTCCCATAGTATAAGAAAACAACTTTTCCATCTCTTTTTCCAGATTTTCCATATCGGTGCCGGCCTTTGCGACCAGATAACGCGCCGTAGATTCTTTGATCTGCCGACCTTCCCGCTTCATGATCCCGGCAATCCAGATCAACAGCGTCTTTTCATCCTGCCGGCCTAGTTCCACTGCCCGTCCTTTATCTTTAACCGCTTTATACATTTTTCCACGCTTGTCAACTTCCTGTTCAATAAAAAGAAAACTTGCGGACTCCGGCATATTCCGGATATAATCTGCCAGTTCTGGAGCGGGCGTTTTAAAAAATCCAGAGTTTTCCACTACGATCAGGCGCCGGTCTGCAAAGAAGGGCATCGTCTCCGCAACATCAATCAATTCTGCTGGATTGATGCCTTTTCCTTCAAAATAGGAATAATTCATCTGGTCTTGTCCTGGCAGCATCGCTGTTGTCAACTTATTCTTATACTGCTTTTTTAAATAGGCCTCCTCCCCATAAAGGAGGTAGGCCTGTTTGAATTGTCCTGATTTAATATCTTCATTTAAACTCTTCATCAATTATCTTACCAGCTCTTTACTGATTTCCCCCAATGAATGTACGCCGCACATTGCCATTGTATCCGCCAGTTCGGCAGCCAGTTTCTCTGTAAGTGCCGCAACCCCCTCTGCAGCCCCGCCATATACAGCCGTAACATAAGGGCGTCCGATCAATACTGCATCAGCTCCAAGCGCCAGCGCCTTAAACACATCTACGCCGGAACGAATTCCACCGTCTACCAGGATCTTCATATCATTCCCCACTGCGGCCGCAATCTCCGGAAGTACTTCCGCTGTTGGCGGGCACTGATCCAGCACACGGCCTCCGTGATTAGAAACTACAATCGCGGAAGCTCCTGCTTCTTTTGCCTTCATTGCTCCTTTTACCGTCATAATTCCTTTCAGGATAAAAGGAACTCCTGCTTCCTGTATAATCACTTTTAATTCTTCCACAGATTTGCTTCCGGCCGGCGGTGTCAGGTTCTTCAGAAACGGAAGCCCTGCAGCATCGATATCCATAGCCGCTGCAAAAGCTCCTGAATCCTGAATCAATGCCAGCTTTTCTTTTAAAGTATTAACATCCCATGGTTTTACTGTTGGAATTCCTTTTCCATCTTTTGCTTTGATCGCTCTTGTAGCTCCTTCCATCACAGCCGGATTCGTTCCATCTCCGGTAAATGCTGCAATACCTGCATCTGCACAGGCCGATACCAGAATATCGTTATACTCCAGGTCATCATACTTATCTCCATAATGCAGTTTCATAGCTCCGATTGGCGCTGCAAATATGGGATAACGGAACGTTTTACCGAACAGTTCGATCGAAGTATCCACTGGTTGATTCTCACAGATGGTGTCCATATTCACATAAATATCCTGCCATTTTTCATAGTTCCGGATCGCGACTGTGCCCGTTCCTTTTGCCCCCGGCCCCGGAATTTTGTTCGCGCATGCTTTTCCATTACAGACCGGGCATGCCTTGCAAAACGGCCCAATACAGGTTCTTGCCTGTTCCAATACTTCCTGATATGTCATATCTCTTACCTCTTTTCTGTATGTCTGCCGGCATCTCAATGGAAATGCCAGTTTGCCTGTATTACAGTATACTGAATTTTTCTTCTAAATTCAACTATCCTCCCCGCATCTGCCGAAGAAACATCCGGTTCTTATGGACCCGAAATAAAATCATCCCATGCTCCGGTGTTTTCAAAATGCTGCTTCCTGCATTTCGCAGCCTTTCTAACGTATCTTCATGCGGATGGCCGTATGGGTTATCCGCGCCAGCAGAGATTACCGTATATCTGGGGCGTATGATTTTCAGAAAATCCACAGAAGTTGCATTTCCCGAGCCATGGTGCGCTGCCTTAAGAACCTCCCAGGTTCGCCCTTTGCTATAACCCTCAAGAGATTTCAGAAGCCTTTCTTCCCCTTCATTCTCAACGTCGCCTGTGAGAAGCATGTCAAACGCGCCAAATTCCACCGCCAGCACCATAGATGCTTCATTGCCCGGTGTGAGGCCTTCCTGCAAAGAAGGAGCCAGGCATGTAATCTTCAGGTCTCCCTCTATGATCTTATCTCCCGGTTTCATCGTATAGACCAGAATTCCCGCTTCCCCGGCCCGGCATGCCAACGCCTGGAGACGTTCATTCCACGCTTCTTCCGGAGGCAATACTATTCTGCGTATGGAAACGCCTATTTTTCTCCGTCCGATTAATTCTTCAATTCCATTGATATGATCCTCATCACCATGAGAAATGATCACGTAATCGATTGTCCCTGCACCTACCGCTTTCAGATAGGATTCGATCCGGTATCTTCCCACCTCTTCCACATCGCTGCTCCCTCCGTCTACCAGATAATTATTCCCATGCGGTCCTCGAAGGAAAATGCAGTCTCCCTGTCCCACATCCAGAACAGCCGTCTGAAAACTGCCCCTTTCTCCAAACCGGCAGCACAGAACCAACACTCCGGGCAGGACAAGTGTAAAATACAAAAATCGGCGCTTTTTCCTCTTTTTTAAAGTTCTCTTACGGCTGCGGACATTCAGACATATTATGATACCCAGAAGGATATAATACACTGCCATCTGCCATAATGCCGGCCGCCCCGCTACCCACCTGGCTCCCGGCAGCGTCAATGCCCATTCACAGCTCTTTTCATAAATCCATAAAACAATTCCGCATACCGCCAGAAACAAGCCTCCTAGCGAAGGCAGCAAAAGATACAACATACTTCCTGCCATGCCCAGAACCAGAAGAACAGACAGCAGCGGAATCACATACAGATTCAGAAATATGGAATAAACCGGAATTTCAAAAAAGCATCGCAGAATGACAGGCGTCAGAAAAAGATTCACGCTTATACTGGCCCAAAGGCCCTGCATAGGAAGCTCCCGGAACAAAGGCAGTATCACGATCATAGCCGACACAGCGCCAAAAGACATCCAGAAGCCTCCGTCATACAAATAAAGCGGCCGCCACAGCAGCACCACAGCAGCCGCCGTTCCCAGCGCTGTCGGCGCGTCATAATGTCTGCCGGACATGTCTGCGCCTACCCGGAACAGAAACATAACCGCAGCCCTCGCTGCCGATACCGTAACTCCAATCATCAAGACATAGGTCCCCAGGAACAGGATACCTGCGGCCCCTCCGGCCAGGTACGAGCCGGTCAGCCTTCGCAGCAATCTGTATGCGCCAAGGCCAATCAGCGACAGATGCAGTCCGGAAATAGCAAGGATATGCCCGATCCCATTGGCCTGATATAAAGACTTAAGCTCCGGCTCCATCCCCGCCTTTTCTCCCAGCATGATAGCTGCCAGTACAGTTCCGTTTTGATCTCCCAGTTCCGTGATCAACATCTTTCGCCAGCTGTTTCTGAATTCCGCCAGTCTCTGCCGGAACGCACAGACGGATCTGTCGGACACCGAGATGTTCCCAGCCCATATCAGTCCGTGAATGCCCCGGATCTGATAATATCTTTTCTGGTCAAAATTCCCTGGATTCGCAGCCTCTTCGAAAAAAGAAACTTCTCCTTGAACCTTTATTCTGTTTCCAATTTTAAATAATTGTCCGGGATCTGTGTAGATAATCAGATTATTTTCATAGAAAGATGCAGATCTGCATCTGATAGAAACTCGTTTTAAATAGACTGCCTGAACCTTCGTCTTCTCTTCAATACGGCAGACAGTCCCTTCTGCCTGAACCTGTTCCCCTTCCTCCAAGCAGCGTTCCAGTTTAGAAGGCCGGAGTTCCCGTATCAGGGAATCTCCGGCTGCCGTCACCGCCAATATCAGCGACGCAACAACAAACAGGCAGGCACACAATAATGGTCTGTCTCTCAAGCTTTAAGAATCCTCCACCAGATCAAGATCTCTGACAAGCGGCTTGCCAAGATCAACCTGATCCATGTAATGAACATCATTTTCTCCATTGACAGAAATCTGTACTCTGCTGGCATTCCCGCCTTCCACAACAGAATTTACAATGGAATATACCACCAGTTCCGGATCTGCTCCATAAGTATTATTTAAAAAATGTTCGCTCAGATTAACATAGCAGATCCCCTCTTTTACCGAAATGCCGATCACTTTGGTTTCCGCGGGGATCAACGGAACCAGATCCGCATCTTTGGGGCCTTTGATCAGCTGTTCTACAATTACTTTTTCAATGGACAGATTGCTGTTATATCGCACATTCACTTCTTCTTCCACAAGCTGATCGCCCTTTTTATTTCCAAAATACAATTTTAGCTTTGTCTTTTGATATGAGTGGACCGCAGAACCGGTATTCTGGATAAAATCATCCGGCCTCATATATCCGATTGGTTCGCCTGCCGAATCCAGAACCGGGTCCTGCTCCACATAAAACATAATCGAATTCACTCCCTGTATCTGCCCAAGGCTTTGAACCATAGCCGCACGAAACAGTACTTCTTCCGAGTCCGTCATATCCAGATAAGATTGGCTAAAATGCAAGTCCAGTTTCTGATCCTTGAGTTCCCAAGCTTCAACTTCAACATCTTCGGGAAACACGCTTTTATATTCGATAGAATCCGGATTCTCCTTCATATAGTCGATCATGATCTGAACAGCGTCTTCTCCGGATAATTCTTCCTCATCATAAGGTTCCCTTACCAGACTGTTCCCCTCCATATTCAGATAAAAGATCACCGGTCCTTTATCATCCGCATACCCAGAATTCCGGCATCCTCCAAGAATAAGAATCCCCATAACCAGACAGAACGCCATTGTTCTTTTTCTGTTTCTCATACTGCCTTCCTCCTGCTATTTCACATAAATCAGCGGAATTCTCACCGTAAATGTCGTTCCCTCTCCCAGCTGACTGTACGCCTTAATTGCCCCTCTGTGCATAACCACCGCACTCCGGGCAATAGCAAGCCCCAGCCCGGTTCCTCCGATCTCACGGGAATGAGACTTGTCCACCCGATAAAAACGTTCAAAAATATGTTCTACAGAGTCTTCCGGTATCCCGATACCAGAATCCGCCACTTCCAGATAAAAATATTTATGATCCGCATTCAGAGAAACATGAATCCAGCCGTCATCTTTATTGTATTTTATCGCATTTTCTACCAGATTCGATATAGCCAGTGACAGCTTCACTTCATCTACCTCTGCCGACACAGGACGAAAACTCTCAAATACAACTTCGATGTTCCTCGTGGCCGCTATGGGGCGAAGCCGCTTCAGGATACGTTCTACCAACACGTTAATATTTTCAACTGATATATTCATGGTATCAGCTGTTTTATCCATCTTGACCAGCGAAAGCAGATCATTTATGATCTTATTCTCACGTTCGATTTCCTCTGAAAGATCTCCCATGAATTCTTTATAAAGCTCCGCGGGAACCTCTTCCTGTGAAAGCAGTGAATCTGCAAGTACCTTCATAGAAGTCAGAGGTGTTTTCAGTTCATGAGATACATTTGACACAAATTCATTTCTGGATTCATCCAACACCTTCATTCTACCCAGCATTTTATTAAAAGCTTCCGACAATTGTCTGGTCTCTGTGTAAGCCGTCTCGTTCAGATACTGGTCTTCATATCCATCTGTAATGGCCGCTATCGAACTGGTTATTCTCTGAAATGGCCTGACCATGCAAAATCCCGCAAGAACGGCAAGGGCCAGAAGAATCAGCAGCATCGTTACAAATGTCACCGCCGCTTTTCCGCCCAATACTCCCAGATCCGTCTGTATAGAATCTGTGGATACGCTGACCAGCATTACCCCCACTACTTTTTTCCCGGTCAGATCCATTATGGGCGAAGTCACTTCAATAAACTGATTTTTCGCATCATAATTAGAAGTGCCCTTTCCTTCAAAGCACTGGATCACATCGGCAGATACAATGGTTCTGCCCACATCCATATCATATGTGTCTTCATTAATTCGGAAATCCTTGTCAATCACCAGCACACGTCCGTCGTATATATTCGACAGCTGCACCAGCTCTGTAGAAACAGTTTCTGTAATAATTCCATCTACATCAACAGAATTACTCAACTGATTGCATAGAATGGTACATTGATTCTGTATCTCTGCAGTCCGCACCTCTACTGCACGTTTTTCATAGCTGCTCAAGATCACCGCCCAGATAATCGCAGCCGGAACTGCGCCGGCCAGGAAGATCAAAAGGATGATCCGGAATCTCAGGCTGCTTAAAATGTGATTCCTGAGATATTTCCTAACCTCTGAAATAATAGCCAACACCCCATTTTGTATATACGTATTTCGGATCACTTGGATTCGTTTCAATCTTCTCTCTCAGCCGTCTGATATGTACATCCACGGTTCTTGCATCTCCCGGATATTCATACCCCCACACAATATTCAGAAGATTCTCTCTGCTGTAAACCTTATTGGGATTCATCGCCAGCAGTTCCAACAGATCAAACTCCTTGGCTGTAAGATTAATCTCCCTGTCACCGATTACAACTCTCCTGCTCTCGCAGTCAATCTTCATGGCTCCTTTTTCGATGATCTTTCCTTCCTGCCCTGCCCGGTCCCTCTTACTGGTCCGCCTCATGATCGCTTTCATCCTGGCTTTTACTTCCAGAATATTAAAGGGCTTGGTGATATAATCATCGGCGCCGTATTCCAGCCCGAGAATCTTATTCATGTCGTCGTCCCGCGCGGTCAGCATAATAATCGGCACATCCGAATATTCCCGGATCCGCTGGCACACCTCGAACCCGTCATGCTTGGGCAGCATCACATCCAGCAATATCATATCATACACGTTCTCTCGCGCCAGCTTCAATGCCTCTTCTCCATCGTAAGCACATTCCACATCCATGCCGTCCTGTTCCAAACTGAAACGAATCCCTTTTACAATCAGTTTTTCATCATCTACTACCAACACTCGTTTGCTCATCTGCTCTCCCCCTGTTACACCTTCACCTGATCCTTGATCTTCTCAAAAACGCCTTCCTTGATTCCGTCAACTTCCATCAGTTCCTCAATCGAGCTAAAACCACCTTTTTCCTGGCGGTAGCGGATGATTGCGGCCGCTTTTGCCTCTCCGATTCCGGACAGGGACATCAGTTCTTCTTCCCCCGCCGTGTTCAGATTGATTTTCCCGTCATCTGCAGTTCCTGCCGGATCCGCTGGTTCCCATGCCTGTCCGGACACCTCTTCTCCCGAGGGAATATATATCTGCTGCCCGTCTTCCACAACCGCAGCCTGGTTAAGGAAATCCGCCGCCGCACTCTCGCCCATTCCTCCCGCTGCTTCTACTGCTTCATAAATCCTGCTGCCTTCCGGCAGTTCGTATACCCCGGGGGCATTCACGCAGCCGCAGACATGAACAATAATCGCTGGCTTTGTATTCTCCGGGCTATCCTCTGTTCCGGAGTTTTTTTCCTTTGTTGTATCCGACACGTCTTCCTTGGTATTTTCCACTTCCTCCAGTTGCAGACTCTCCGCGTCTGAATCACGGCCGCAGCCGTTCCATAGCAAAAGACTTCCTGACAACACCAGTAAACCCATATATTTTCTTGCATTTATCCGCATAAACTTCTCCTTTACAGTCTGTCGAACACTGCAAATACCCTGCTTATGCCTAGATAAAGTTATTGTACTATTTCCACTGGAAAATTGCAACTCCAATCAGCGCGATTCCCATGCCGATGGCCCGCCTCCACTCAAAGGGTTCCTTTTCCACTCCGAACCATCCCATCACCTGGATCACATACGCCATAATTAGCTGTGACACTACAATAAAAAGGGCTGCTTTGGCCGGTCCCAGCTGCTCCATGCTTTTAATAACAGTCCAGGTGATGCCTGCGCCGATCACACCTCCTAAAAGCACGTATTTTGGCTCTACTTTCGCGATTGTTCCGATACTATCCCTGCCTGCCAGAAACCAGGCCACAATACACAGCATAAGGGCGCTGAACTGTACCCAGCCGTTGCTCACCCACATCCCGGTGGTTTTCGTCACCTGAGTGTTAAACACTCCTTGTACGCTCATCAATGCTCCCGACAAAACTGCAATCAAAAACCCGATCATCCGATATACCTCCACGCTTTTTCAATAGTATATCCGATGGCCGGGCCTTTTATGTCTACAGGACTTTTTTCAGTTTTTCCAGCAATTCATCCACCTGCTCTTTTTCAATCAACAATGGCGGCACCAGCCGGATCACATCACTTCTGGCGCTGATGATTACCAAACCTTCCTCCAATGCCTTTGCCGTTACTTCTCCCGCCGGCTTTGACAGCCGGATTCCCTGGATCAGTCCGGTTCCGCGGCGCTCTAACACCACTTCGTTTTCTTCTGCCAGTTCTTCCAGCTTCTCTGCCAGATAGGAACCAATTTTCACTACATGATCTGTCAGCTTTTTCTTTTCAAATATTTCCAGCGTCTTTTCCACAGCAGCGCACACCAGCGGATTCCCCCCGTAAGTGCTTCCATGATCGCCGGGTTCCAGAGAATATTCTGCCACCCCTTCCGTCATGGCAAATGCCCCCACCGGCACACCGCTTCCAATGGCCTTCGCCATAGCCATAATATCCGGCTTCACGCCGTAATACTGCCAGGCAAACATCTTGCCGGTCCGGCCCATGCCGCACTGGATCTCATCGCAGATCATCAGAATGCCCTCTTCATCGCATAGCCGACGGATGCCTTCCATAAATTCCGGATCCGCCATGTTGATCCCGCCTTCCCCCTGAATGGGTTCCAGAATAATAGCGCAGGTCTTATCTGTTACCTGGGCTCTGACGCTTTCCAGATCGTTAAATTTTGCGAATTTTACTCCGGGAATCAACGGTTCAAATGGTGCGCGGTATGCCTCATGCTCGGTCACAGACAAAGCGCCCATACTTCTTCCATGAAAAGAGTTTTCCATGGCAATGAATTCATATCTGCCTGTTCCTTTCTTCCACGCATATTTCCGCGCCGCCTTCAGGGCTCCTTCGATGGCCTCCGTTCCGCTGTTGGTAAAAAAAATCCGGTCCATTTCACATGCTTTCAGCAACGCCTCAGCCGCATTTCCACAAGTGGTATTGTAATACAGGTTAGAAGTGTGCAAAAGCTTATCCACTTGCTCCTTTATGGCTTTTGTCAGCTCTGGATTTCCATACCCTAATCCACATACGGCAATTCCTGCGGCAAAATCCAGATATTTCTTTCCTTCCGTGTCATACAGGCAGACGCCTTCCCCCCGGTCAAATACCACTGGGAAGCGGTTATAGGTATGTATCAGAGCGCGGTTTGTGTTTTCCATATATTGATTCATCATATCTATTCTCCGTAATAATATCTCTCTTCTGTGTCATTAAGTATGGCCGTACCAATTCCTTTGTTGGTGAAAATCTCCAATAGCAGGCAATGGGGAATCCGGCCGTCCAGAATATGGACTCTTGACACTCCGTTTTCAATGGCGTCGATACAGTTGTGAAGTTTCGGCAGCATGCCTCCGCCGATGTATCCTTCATTCATCAGAGCATGCGCCTCGGACACCTTAAGTTCCGAGATCAGTGTCTCCGGATCGTTGGGATCCTTGTAAACCCCTTCAATATCTGTCAGGAATGCCAGTTTCTCCGCTTTCATAGCCCTGGCAATGGCACAGGCTGCATCGTCGGCGTTAATATTATAAGTATTATAATTGTCATCCAATCCCACCGGACAGATGATCGGGAGAAAATCTTTTTCCAGAAGATCATAGAGAATATCTGCATTGACATTTTTAACCTCTCCCACAAAACCGATATCTTCACCGTCTGCATATTTTTTATTGACCGAAAGGAGACGTCCGTCCTTTCCGCTGATGCCGATAGCCCGGACTCCCAGGCTCTCCACCAGCTGTACCAGACTTTTATTTACCTTGCCCAGCACCATTTCAGCCAGCTCCATGGTTGCCTCGTCGGTTACGCGAAGACCATTGACAAATTCCGGTTCCATACCGACCTTACCTACCCACTTGCTGATCTCCTTGCCGCCTCCGTGGACGATGATCGGCTTGAATCCAACCAGCTTCAACAGTGTGACGTCCTGGATCACATGTTCCTTGAGTTCTTCATCCACCATGGCGCTTCCGCCGTATTTCACCACAATAATCTTGCGGTTGAATCTCTGAATATAGGGAAGCGCCTCGATCAGTACTTCTGCCTTTTCCAGGTATTTCTGCATATCTTTATTCATAATCTTACCTGCTTTCTATCTCATTCCTTCCGGTTGCTAACTTCTGTAATCCGCGTTGATGTCAATGTAGCCATGGGTCAGATCACAGCCCCAGGCTGTGGCCGTGGCCTCTCCCATCTTCACGTCTGCAATCGCTGTCACCGCCGGCTGTGAAAGGATCTTCGTTGCTTCTTCTTCACTGTAGGCAACGGCTGTTCCGTTTTCAATAATCTGAATTTTACCAGCTTCACTCTCAAAGAACAGGTCCACCTGCTCCGGATCAAACTGCGCGCCTGAATATCCCATAGCACAAAGAATTCTTCCCCAGTTGGCGTCATGGCCTGCGATAGCCGTCTTGGTAAGGTTGGAGCATACAATCGCCTTTGCCAGAGTTTTTGCCTGCTCCACTGTTTCACATCCTACAGCTTTCACCTCGAACAGCGCCGTTGCGCCTTCCCCGTCGCCGGCGATCTTTTTCGCCAGATATTCATTAATGGTGTGCAGCGCAAGCGCAAACTCCTGATAAGCCTCCGTTCCATACTCGATCATTGGATTTTCAGCCAGACCGTTTGCCAGCAGAAGTACGGTATCATTGGTGGAGGTATCTCCATCCACAGAGATCATATTATAAGTATCGTTCACATCTTCACTCAGAGCCTTCTGCAGCGTCTCTTTGGAAATCACTGCATCCGTAGTAATAAATGCCAGCATGGTACACATATTGGGATGAATCATGCCAGACCCTTTTGCCATTCCTCCGATGGTGACCGTCTTTCCTTCCACCTCAATCTCTATCGCCAGCTCCTTTTCACAAGTATCCGTGGTCATGATCGCTTTTGCTGCTTCTGTGCCATTTTCCAGAGAAGCATTCTTCTTTCCTGCCAGCACCTTTATGCCGTCTTTCACCTTCTGGATGGGAAGCTGCATTCCAATTACTCCCGTGGAACCGATCACCACACCGTCCGCAGAAATTCCAAGCGCCTCTGCGGCCGCCTGGGCCGTTTCTTTACAATATCCCAACCCTTCTGCACCGGTACATGCATTGGCAATTCCCGAGTTCACGATAATGGCCTGTACAGAAGCTCCGCTATCGATCACCTGACGGTCCCATTTAACTGGCGCCGCCTTCACTACGTTCGTAGTAAATGTCCCGGCTGCCACACAGGGCGTCTGGCTGTATACCATCGCCATGTCTGTCCGGTCCTTATACTTAATTCCTGCTGCCGTGCTTGCCGCCTCATATCCTTTTGCCGCGGTCACGCCGCCTTTGATCTGTTTCACTCTTCCTCATCCTTTCTTTTATTGAATAAATGCCGTTATGTTTTCCTCATTCAGCGTAAAATCATAATAATTCAGATCTGGCCTTTTTGTCCAGCCGATCTCGTTCCAGAATGCATTTCCAATATCATTTTTCGTAAACGCAATCAGAGATACCTTGTTAATCTCTTCTTTTTTCAAGGCCTCCATCGCAAACACCACCATGGATTTGCCGATCCCCCGCATCCGGTATTCCGGATCTACGCATACATGATACAGGCAGCCTCTGCGGCCGTCATGTCCGCAGAGTATGGCGCCCACGATCTTACCGTCCTCTTCCGCCACAACACTGGTCGTAGGATTCCGTCGCAGGAACCGTTCAATTCCGGCACGGGAATCGTCCACACTGCGGATTCCGAACCCCTTGATCTGCTTCCATAATCTATACACACTGTCATAATCTTCCATCGTCATGACTCTGACCATATCTCTTCTCCTCTTTCCTTTTTCGAAATCCTTATGGGAAAATTGGCACCAGTTTCAACCCTTCATTCTCCGGCAGGCCGAACATCAGGTTCATGTTCTGGACTGCCTGGCCCGCAGCTCCTTTCACCAGATTGTCGATAGCTCCCATCATAATGATCCGGTTCGTCCGCTGGTCAATCTTGAAATTAATATCCACAAAGTTGCTGCCTTCCACCCATTTCGTCTCTGGAAATACTCCCGGATCCAGAACACGGATGAAATACTCGCTGCCATAATATTTCTCATAAATATCCCGGACCTGATCTTCGGTCACTTTTTTCTTCAGCGTCGCATATTCCGTGGCCAGGATTCCCCGGTTCATGGGGACCAGATGAGGGGTGAAGTTGATGCACACCTCTTCCCCGGCCGCATATCCCAGCTGTTCTTCAATCTCCGGAGTGTGCCGGTGGGAAGCTACGCCATAAGCCTTCATATTCTCATTCACTTCACAGAACAGATTAGGCGTCTTCGCTCCTCTGCCCGCTCCGGAAGTGCCGGACTTGGCGTCCACAATCAACGTACTCATGTCGATGATCCCTTCCTTCGCCAGCGGATATGCAGTCAGGATAGAACAGGTCGTGTAACAGCCCGGATTCGCCACAAGCCTTGCCGTCCTTACGTCCTCCCGGTTGATCTCACACAGGCCATACACCGCTTCCTGAATAAACTGCGGACTTTTATGCTCGATGCCGTACCATTTCTCATAAACATCCACATCCTTAATCCGGAAATCCGCGCTTAGATCCACAATCTTCGTCCTGGAAAGAATCTCTTCACTGATTACCGACGCACAGAACCCCTGAGGTGTCGCCGTGAAGATTACATCCGCCTCCTCCGCCAGCTCCGCCATATTATCATCCATACATCTGGCGTCCACGATCCGGAACATATTCCGGTACACATCCGCATATTTCTGATCTATGTAACTCCTGGAGCCAAACCAGACAATTTCCACATCCTTGTGGCTTACAAGAAGCCGCACAAGCTCGGCGCCCGCATAACCCGTAGCACCGATAATCCCAACCTTCAGCATATCAACACCAACCCTTTCTACAAACTTTCTACAAACTTTCTATAATATAAGTAAAATAACCTCTGCCATATAACACCCATCTATCTTACATCCGGGGCAGGGATTTGTCCATTGGGGACGGGGAATTTTCGAAAATTCCCCGTCCCCAATGGAAGAACTTGCATAAGTATACATCTTTTCTGTATATTATGCAAGTTCTTTTGGATATTTTCTTGAGTTATTCCATTTTATTATTTTAATTCGGGATCAGTTTCTTTAAAATTGGCTTATTTTTGCTTTTCAGTGGGATATCCCGGTATCGGTAGATACTGAGCATGATGCCCAAAATTATATTCGTCACCAGCATGCCGGATTTTCCGTATGACAGAAACGGACAATATATGCTTCCTCCTGGCAGGATCCCCAAGTTCATTAGTACGAACAGCAGGAACTGGACCAGATAAAAGAATGCACAGCCCGCGCCCATCAAGGCTCCTGCCTGGTTTTTCTGATGTATGGACGTCCAAAGCAGCCGGCAGAAAAGGAACAGGATCATGCCGCACAGCAACAGGGTCACCAGAATACCGCAATATAAGATCAGGTAACTCAGGATATAATCGCTTCCATTAAATGAATATCCGAATGTACTGACTTCTCCCCCGTCTCCCTGTCCCAGCCAGCCGCTCTGCAGCAAAGCCTTCCGGAACGGCCCCAGCCAGGTGCTTGCTTCGGTACCCATGGGATCCAGATAGATTCTCAGCCGTTCAACAAAATAGGCCGGTACTCTGTCTGTCAGTCCCAGCAGAAGTCCGGCTCCTGCCACCGGCAGCATCACCAGAACTCCCCATATCCCCACAAATGTTGTCAGCTTTTTCACCCGGAACCATTCTTGATAGACTGCCAGAAGCAGAATAAACAGAAGGGTCAGGTATAGAATACACAGCGTTTGTATACTGGAAATCTCATAACACAGTATCAATGGCAGAAGCATCCAGAGTACGCATTTACAAATGCCTTTATACCCCTTCCCGTGATAACCCCACACCACGCCTCCATATAATGGAACAAAGAGATATACCAGCATTTTCACATTCAATATAGAACTGCCAATATATGTGTTCGCGCCGTTAACAGGCATTGCGAACAGCAACGTCCCCGCAAGCAGCAGGATAAAGAACGCCAAATATAATTCTTTTGCATACCGGACGATCCGGCTGTAGTCTGCGTAACAGATTCCGATCATCACCCCGATGCCCAAAAGCACCCATACTGTATCCTTCAGCCAGCCGCCTGTCTGAAATATAGCATCCATATACTGTTTCTGAAGAAAACTGCGCAATACAATGCCAAGCAGATACAGCAGACTGATGACTCCAACGGCGATCCAGTCCATTCCAGGCCGGTGTACCCGGTCCAGCTGATATCCTGCTTCTGCCGGATCTCCCATCTCCGCAACAGCGGCCTCTTCTGCTTCCCGGGCTGTCATCCCGTCACTGAGATACGCTTCTTCCTGGTCTTCGATATGCCGCCGGATCTCCGCTTCAATCCCGGGTCTTGCCATCTTGCAGCGGATCTGTTCCGTCAGGATCTTCAAATACTCCTCCTTCTTCATACCGCACCTCCCATCTGGAACACCCCTTCTACCGCCTCTTTATACACCAGCCACTCCTGATGTTTTTCGCGAAGGGCTTTACGCCCTTCCTTCGTCAGTTTATAGTACTTCCGGACTTTTCCACCTTCTTCCTGTTCATAGGATTCCAGATAGCCCTTATTCTCCATTCCGTGAAGCAGCGGATACAGAGTACCGGCCTTCAGCTCGAACACATTCCTGGATTTTTCCCGGAGTGTTTCGATCATTTCATAGCCATACATATCTTTATCTTCTAACAGCCTCAGTATAAGCATAGAAGTACTTCCGGAAATCAGACTCTTCTCCACTTTCATGTTATCACTCCTCTTTTATATAGATTATCGATATATCGGTTATCTATATAATATCAAGTTTCGGTAAAATGTCAATAGAAAAAGCGGTGAAATCTTTCTCACCGCTTCAAACTACCATGGAATCTTCAGACATCCCGATTCTATGCCGTATTCATGAAAATAATTCTCTTCCATAGGAATCCAGCGTTCCACGAAATCTATCAGCCGCTCTTCTCCGTTCCGGATCCGGATATTCCGGATCTGGTCTTCTCTGCCGATATCCGTAAAGATCTTCAGCTTGTATGGATCCTGGAAATACGGATGCAGGCTGTAAGATCCTTCTATGATATTCAGCCGCCGCCAGGGGATGGTTTCCTCCGACACAATCCGGCGTTCCCGGCAGGAAAACCGGCGGTAGGTCACCGGCTCCCCTCTTTGGACCGGCTCCAGGACCTCCGCCCGGAACCGCTCGTAATCCACATTGCCTCCCGGTTCCTGCAGCCGTTCTGGCGTCCGCTGGTTATCCTGCAGAAAAAAATCATCCATATGAAATAAATTTCCGCCCAACTGCTCCTGAAGATAATAGCCAAGCGTAGTCTTGCCGCTGCCGCACCGGCCGTCGATTCCCACCAGCAGCGCTTCGTCAGATAGATCTTCAAGCAGTTTTTTTATCTTGGTTTCCGCCGGGGCAAACCGGCGGCGGCAGGATTCTTTTAATTCCATAAATGATGTCTCCCGGCGTTCAGCCGATTTACGATTACAGGAATCAGGATCAGCTGAATAATGATCCCCGGAACCGCGTTCACAAAGCCCTGCACCACGAAGATCTTCCAGGTAAACGCATCTCCAAGCCCCTGGTAGATCAACATGGACACAATTCCCCATACGATCCGGCCTCCGATCATGGCCGCGATCAACGACAGATAGATTCCTGCAAGATTTTTCTTTGTCCTTTCATATAAAAAACCAGTCAGAAAACCGTAAACCGCAAGCTCCGCCGCCATGGCACCCCCGGTAGGAAGCAGCATCGGCATACCGAATATCATCCCCCGCATAATAGGAAGAATCAGTCCCACACACAATCCATAAGGCCAGCCGCACAGGAAACCGCACAGCATCACCGGAAGATGCATGGGAAGAAGCATATTGCCGAACGTCTGCATCTGCATCGTAAAAAACGGCAGCACCAGGCCGATAGCCAGGAACAATGCTGACAGAACCCATTTGTAAACATATTGATTATTTCGTCTCATTTTCATACCTCTCGTTTTCTTTATAATGTCCGTGCATTTCCATTATAAAGGAAGGTCTGTTTTTTGCAAATCAATTTTCTGTTACATGTTTTATACACACGAACTGCATATCATGCATATTCCATCCGGTTCATGCATTATTTTTGCATATTATGTATATTTCTAAAGTTTTTGTATTTTTATCTTGCATAAATATTAAATATAGTGTATAGTATTCCTTGCGGTTAAGAATCAGACATTTTACCAATATATGAATAAAACAGGAGGATTTACAAATGAAAGAGAAAGTTGTATTAGCTTATTCCGGCGGTCTGGACACTACAGCAATCATTCCATGGCTGAAGGAAACCTTTGATTATGAAGTCATCTGCTGCTGTGTAGACTGCGGCCAGGGAGAAGAACTGGATGGTCTGGACGAAAGAGCGAAAATGTCTGGAGCCTCCAAATTATATATCGAAGATATCGTGGATGATTTCTGCGATAATTATATTGTTCCCTGCGTACAGGCCCACGCTATTTACGAGAATAAATATCTGTTGGGAACTTCCATGGCCCGTCCGGCAATCGCAAAACGTCTGGTAGAGATTGCCAGAAAAGAAGGCGCATCTGCCATCTGCCACGGCGCAACCGGCAAAGGAAACGACCAGATTCGTTTCGAACTGGGAATTCGTGCTCTTGCTCCAGACCTTAAGATCATCGCTCCATGGCGTATGACCGACGTATGGACCATGAACTCCCGGGAAGACGAGATCGCATACTGCAAGGCCCATGGCATCGATCTCCCATTTGACGCCAGCCACAGCTACAGCCGTGACCGGAACCTGTGGCATATCAGCCACGAAGGACTGGAACTGGAAGATCCGTCAAACGAACCAAATTACGATGATCTTCTGGTGCTTGGCGTAACACCGGAAAACGCACCGGATGAAGGCGAATATGTAACTATGACTTTTGAAAAGGGTGTTCCAAAAAGCATCAACGGCAAAGAAATGAAAGTCTCCGATATTATTCGCGAACTGAACAAACTGGGCGGCAAACACGGCATCGGCATCTGCGATATCGTAGAAAACCGTGTCGTAGGCATGAAATCCCGCGGCGTATACGAGACACCAGGCGGAACCATTCTGTATGAGGCACACCAGCAGTTAGAAGAACTAATCCTGGACCGCGCCACCTACGAAGTAAAAGAAGAGATGGGCAATAAACTCTCCCAGGTCGTATACGAAGGAAAATGGTTCACACCGCTTCGCGAGGCCATCCAGGCATTCATCGAAAGCACACAGGAGTATGTAACCGGAGAAGTAAAATTCAAGCTTTACAAAGGCAACATCATCAAAGCCGGAACCACCTCACCATATTCACTTTACAGCGAATCCCTGGCAAGCTTTACCACCGGCGACCTGTACGATCATCACGACGCAGACGGATTCATTAATCTGTTCGGACTGCCATTAAAAGTCCGCGCAATGAAAATGCAGGAAGTAAAAGGAAAATAATTTCATTGGGGACGGGGAATTTTTTTAAAAATTCCCCGTCCCCAATTTGGTCTCACTTCAGTATCTGCCGCAGAACCCGTTCTGCGTTCTTCCCCCAGATCTTATCCAGCTGTCGTTCTGTGACACCCCATTTTTTCAATGCATCCCACAGCCGCTCCATCTTTGATACATCTGGAATCTCCATAATCTCCATCCCGTCAAATCCGTCAAAATCTGTTCCAATAGCCGGAAATTCACTGCCGCCCACCTGAATCATATGCAGAATATGCGCCGCCATCTCGTCAACCCGGGAGGCTGATGGACTTCCCAGAAACGGCCCGTAAAAATTCACACCTGCAATCCCCCCTCCATTGGCAATCTGGCGGATCAGCTCGTCCGGAAGGTTTCTTGGGTGATCACAGACTTCCCTGCAATTGGAATGAGAAGCAATCACCGGAAGTGCAGAATGTTCCAACACATCTCGTACCACTCCGTCAGATGCATGGGAGATGTCCACAATCATCCCCAGCTCGTTCATTCGATGGACAACTTCCACTCCAAAAGATTTCAGACCCTGCCACATCACAGAAGTGTCCCGGCTGTTGGGATATCCTATGCTGTTCTCATAATTCCACATAAGCGTCATCAGACGGAACCCCTTCTCATACAATTCATCCAGACGGCTGATATCTCCATTCAAGACTCCTCCTTCTTCCACCGCAAGGAACGCGCCTATCCGATTCTTGGCAGTCATCCGTTCCATGTCTTCGAAACTTCTGCTAAATCCGATGCTTTCTTCATACTGTTCCGTCTGGCCAAGCAGGTAGTCTGCCATTTCAAGGACATGCGCATAGGCCTCATCGTAGCCTCCCCGTTCTTTAAAATCTTCTATATAAGTAAAACAGGCAAAAAACTGAGCTTTCGTTCCCGCCTTTTTCATGTCCGGAATGGAAACGCTGCATCTGTTTTCCATCAGATCGCCAGTCCGGTCCAGATCCAGAAGCCTCCAGATTGTATCACAATGCAGATCGATTAATTTCATAATATTCCACCTCATTTCATAAAATCAGTATACACCTTTAGCATTTTATTTGAAAAGGAGAACCTTTATGCGCCCAGTCATCGGTCTTCCTGTCTGCCAGCAGGACGGAAAACAGCAATTCGTCACTCAGACTTATCTTAACGCCGTCACGGATTCCGGAGGTCTTCCTCTCCTGCTGCCTCTGCTGCCAGACCAGATCTCCTCCGACACTTACCTAAAACTTTGCGACGGTTTCCTTTTCTGCGGCGGCGGCGATATCACGCCCTTGCTGTTTGGCCAGGAACCTCTGACCTCCCGGGGCACCACCGATCTGGCCATGGACCGCTTCCACCTGGACCTGATGACCCAGGCGCTGGAATCCCAAAAGCCCATCCTGGCCATCTGCCGCGGTATGCAGGTCATGAATGTGGCTCTGGGAGGCTCTCTGTTCCAGGATCTATCTCTTCGTCCCTTGTCCTCCCTGTCTCATATGCAGCCCTCCCTCCTGCGCTCAGATCCCAGCCATACAATTACGCTCCAAAAGCATAGCATGCTATCAGATATTCTAGGAGACACCGCCTATGTCAACAGTTTTCACCACCAGTGTATCGATCGTCCCGGGCGGAATTTAAGGGTAACAGCACAGGCGTCCGACGGCGTCATAGAAGCTATAGAACAAAACAGACATCCCTTCGCCATTGGTGTCCAATGGCATCCGGAATGTCTGTATCATTCACAGCCTTCTATGAAAAAACTGTTCACCGGCCTGGTAAACGCTTCTGCCGGAATTGTCCCCTAATTCTTCTGTCTGCCACTGGATGGCAGGATCCGGCCCTTCTCAAGATTCGGCCGTAGAAAATGCTCTCTGGCATAATCCCACAGAACCTCCGAGCCTTTCCCGGTATTGACGTTCCGCTTCAGGATCTGATCCAGGGACACCTGATGTTCCGTCCAGGCCTTTCCATCTGTTGCATGGTTCAACATCATAGGCTGCAGATTATCCATGGTTCGGGCAAATCTCGCCTCCGGGGTCTTCTGATCCTCGAATTCTCTCCAGAGATCATAGAGCGCTCTTCCGTCTTCCTCCGGCAGCAGCCCGAATATCCTTTCGGCTGCTCTCTCTTCCCGTTCGCTCTGGGTTCTCTTTGCATCCTCGTCATAGGCATAAGTATCCCCCGCATCGATCTCCACGATATCGTGGATCAGCAGCATAGTCACTGTTTTCAGCACGTCGATAGGCTCGTTTGCATATCCTGCAAGCAGGATCGTCATGACCGCCAGATGCCAGGCGTGTTCCGCATCATTTTCTTTTCGGATACCGTCAGACAGATAGGTCTGACGGCCGATAAATTTTTCTTTATCAATCTCCTGTATAAATTGAAATATACGCTCCAGACGTTCCATTTTCATCCTCCGTTCTATGAGGCGCTCCGCTCAAACTGCGAATTATACAGTTCTGCATAAAAGCCGTCCTGTCTCAGCAATTCTTCATGATTACCCTGCTCTACGATATCCCCGTCTTTCATAACCAGGATCAGGTCTGCGTCCCGGATGGTAGACAACCGGTGCGCGATGATAAAGCTGGTTCGTCCCCGCATCAGGTTATCCATGGCTTTCTGGATCCGGACCTCCGTACGGGTATCTACCGAACTGGTGGCCTCATCCAGAATCAGAATTTTTGGATCTGCCAGAATAGCCCTTGCAATCGTCAACAGCTGTTTCTGACCCTGGGATACGTTACTGGCCTCCTCATTCAATTCCATGTCATAACCTCCCGGAAGAGTCTGAACAAATCGGTGTACATGAGCCGCTTTCGCGGCAGCCACCACTTCCTCATGGGTGGCGTCCAGCTTTCCATAACGAATATTATCTTCAATACTTCCCTTGAACAGCCATGTGTCCTGCAGCACCATACCGAACATCTGCCGCAGTTCACTACGGTTAAAGTCCCGAATATCATGACCGTCTACTTTGATCGATCCATCCGTAACATCATAGAATCTCATCAGCAATTTTATCATGGTCGTTTTGCCCGCGCCAGTGGGGCCTACGATGGCAATCTTCTGTCCCGGCTCTACCTTTGCGTTGAAGTCATGGATGATGGTATGATCCGGCAGATAACCAAACCGGACATGGGAAAATTCCACCCGTCCTTCCAGTCCTTCCACGGAAACCGGATGCTCTGCCGTCTGATCCTCCTCTTCTTCCTCCAGAAATTCAAACACACGTTCCGACGCCGCTGCCGTAGACTGCAGCATATTGGCCACCTGCGCCACCTGCTGGATGGGAGTGGTAAAGTTCCGCACATACTGGATAAAGGACTGGATATCTCCCACTTCAATTGTCTGTTTCATGGCCAGATATCCGCCCAGAATTACCACGCCCACATATCCTAGATTTCCCACGAACTGCATCACCGGCATCATCATGCCAGACAGAAACTGGGATTTCCATGCAGACCGGTACAAAATATCATTGTCCCGTTCAAAGGTTTCTATCACATCTTCTTCCTTGTTGAACGCTTTGACAATGTTATGGCCTCCATAGACTTCTTCCACCTGGCTGTTTACATGTCCCAGATATTCCTGCTGATACTTAAAGTATTTCTGGGAATGTTTTACGATAAAAGAGATCAATGTCATGGCTACCGGAAGAATCAGAAGAGCAATCACCGTCATCAGCGGGCTGATGCTGAGCATCATGATCAGCACACCAATGATTGTTGTCACAGAAGTAATGACCTGAGTGGCGCTCTGATTCAAGCTCTGGCTTAATGTATCCACATCGTTGGTAATCCGGGACAGTACCTCTCCGTGAGTCATCTTATCAAAATATCCCATGGGCATCCGGTTGATTTTCTCGGAGATTTCTTTCCGCATCCGGTAAGTCATCTTCTGGGAGATTCCGGTCATCAAATACCCCTGCACAAAAGAAAATGCCGCGCTGCATAAATAAAGACCCAGCAAAAAGACCAATATCTGTCCGATTTTCTCAAAATCGATTCCGCCCTGGCCGGATACCTTTCCGACCAATCCATTAAAAATCTCCGTTGTTGCCTTTCCAAGAATCTTAGGCCCCACGATATTAAAAACCGTACTTCCGATAGCAAAAATCACAACGAACAACAGCGCCACTTTGTAATCTGCCATATAAGCCATCAGCTTCCGCATCGTCCCTTTAAAATCTTTTGCCTTTTCTCCTGGCATATGCGGGCCCCCGTGCCCCATACCTCTTCTTGCCATCTTAGCCCACCTCCTTCATATCTTCTGCCAGCTCCTGCTCGGACAGCTGTGAAGATGCGATCTGATAATACTCCGGACACTGCTTCAAAAGTTCTTTGTGCGTACCCTTGCCTACGATCCTGCCATCGTCCAGTACCAGAATCTGTTCCGCATGCAGAATCGTACTGATTCGCTGCGCCACAATGATTACCGTACTGTCGGCTGTTTTTGCTTTCAGCGCATTCCGAAGCGTCACATCTGTTTTATAATCCAGGGCGGAGAAACTGTCGTCGAAAATATAAACTGCCGGATGCTTTGCGATGGCACGGGCAATAGAAAGACGCTGTTTCTGTCCTCCAGACACATTCGTCCCTCCCTGGGAAATGGGACTGTGATACCGTTCTTTCTTCGTTTCGATAAATTCCACCGCCTGAGCGATACCGGCAGCTTCTTCCATCTCGTCATCACTTCCCTTCGGATTGCCATAGAGGATATTGGAAGCGATATCTCCGGAGAACAGCACTCCTTTCTGGGGCACATATCCCAGCTGGTCCCGCAGATCATGCTGGGTGATCTCACGGATATCCACACCATCGATCTTCACCTGACCTTCCGTCACATCATAAAAACGAGGGATCAGATTAACCAGCGTAGACTTACCACTTCCGGTACTTCCAATAACCGCTGTCGTCTGCCCCGGTTTTGCCATAAAGGAAATGTCATGAAGCACATCCTCTTCCGCTCCCGGATACCGGAAGGATACATGAGAAAATTCCACCTCGCCCATCCTGTGTTCCGGCAGTTTCTTCGGTTCTTCTGGATCGTTGATCTTTGTACAGCTATCCAGCACGGCGCCTACACGTTCCGCCGATACCGCCGCTCTTGGCAACATAACTGAAATCATACAGATCATAAGGAAGGACATGATAATCTGCATCGTGTACTGGATAAATGCCATCATATCCCCCACCTGCATGGTACCTTCATCGATACTGTTGCCGCCGATCCAAACGATCAGCACCGTAATGCCGTTCATGATCAGCATCATGGAAGGCATCATAAACGTCATAGCCCGGTTGACGAACAAGTTAGTTCGGGTCAGATCCCTGTTTGCTTCGTCAAATCTTTTTTCTTCATATTTTTCTGTACTGAAGGCCCGGATAACCGAAAGTCCTGTTAAAATCTCCCGGCTGACCAAATTCAAACGGTCCACTAGGTTCTGCAGGATTCGGAATCTCGGCATAACAACCAGGAACAGTACACCTACTACCATCAGAATAAGAAGAACCGCCAGCCCGATGA
Organism: uncultured Lachnospiraceae bacterium; assembly: GCA_949287925.1. Taxonomy (GTDB): domain Bacteria; phylum Bacillota; class Clostridia; order Lachnospirales; family Lachnospiraceae; genus Merdimonas. Next base: position 13,703 of record CASEIR010000070.1, on the reverse strand, counting down.
TCCAGGACATACCCACATTGGTCCGGAACACATTCCAGATTCCGCCCACAGCCAGAATGGGCGCGTACATGACCATACGGAAAATCAAAACCGTCAAAAGCTGAATCTGCTGAATATCATTGGTACTACGGGTGATCAAAGACGCGGTAGAAAACTGGTCAAATTCCCCACTTGAGAAGCTGACCACCTTGCGGAACACATCTTTTCGGAGACCCCGGCCAATACCAGCGCCCACCCGGGATGCCAGCAATCCCACCATAATACTTGCAAACATGCCAAGCCCTGCAAGAGCCAGCATCTTAGCGCCGGTAGAAAAAATGTATCCGGAGCTTCGCTCATTGAGATCGATTCCGATCTTTTCATATGCCGATTGGATATAGACGACAGATGCCTGTTCTACGATAGTCTCCGGCATTTTTTCTAATTTTTTCATCATGGCATCCATGACCGCCGGATCTGTCATGCTCTGGGCATCCATTCCTTTAGTACTACTGCCCATCTCCATTCCGGAAGAAAGGAGCATCGGATATGCAAGGATATCTGCCAGCTCCTCCTGGGCATCCTCATTTTCTTTTACATCATCCGTAAGCTCCACAACGGTTCCATCGTAATCGTAACGGCCTTTACTTTCCTCATAGGCCTCTGCAACCACCTCTTGTTCATCCGGTTCCACAAATATCAAAAGTTTCTGCAAGTCGTCTTCGGCCAGCGCTTCTGGAATCTTTTCATCGATACCGCTTTGCTGAATTCCCACATTTACAATATCAGACGTATAGGACGGCAGCGACAAATCACAGTATGCCTGCACCATCAGCACAACGATAATGGCAACTACCTGTATAGAGTATGGTTTCATAAAGCTCAGTAGTTTTCTCATATTCTGCATTTCCTTTCTTATGAATCTTTTTATATAATATCGGATTTTATCTGAGTGCGTGTTTTTCTCAAAATCGAACAAATATCCATCCCTTCAAAATCCTTCATCTTCATCAGATTGTCTTTGATGTTGATTAAAAGACGCCGAAGCAGAAGCTTCTCTTCCTGGGTAAATCCCTGGTAAACATCCGCCTCCATCTCGTCCAGGATCCCCCGGATCTTCTCCAGCATACTGCCGCCCTCCTGCGTCAGACGAATACGGAAACTACGCTGATCGGAAGGGTCTGTTTCCTTCTCAATCAAGCCCTGTTCCTCCAACTTGCGGATTGCCACTGTCATAGACGGCGGCGTAATTCCCATACGCTGCGCCAGCTTCTTCTGCGACAGCTCCCCCTCCCGGGCAAGCCAGAACAAGATTCCCGCCTGCCCCGGCTTCAGATGCAGATGCTCCATCCTACGCACAGCCTGATACTCACTTAGATGCATCAGTTGGTGCATCAGGATAAAAATAGATTCATCATTCAAAATACTCACCCTTTCTGCCATAAAGTATATCCATCAGCATTATTTAGTTAGACATCTAACGAATATATTAGTAATATAGTATGAAAACGTCAAGTATTTTTATACTTATTTTTTAATTTATATAAAAAAAGCACAAATAATAATTAGAAGACGAACCAAAAACCGCAAATGGGGACGTAGTATTTTGCAAAAATACTACGTCCCCATTTGCAATTACGCAATTTACGCATTAAAGATTTTCGGAATCTAGTATGATCGTGAACGGACCATCGTTTACCAGGCTGACTTTCATATCTGCGCCAAAACGTCCCCGTTCTACCACATCCACCTGTTCTTTGCATTTGGCAATGATGTATTCATACATCTCTTCTGCCATGTCCGGTGCTCCTGCTTCGATGAAGCTTGGCCGGTTACCTTTTTTGCAGTTGGCATACAATGTGAACTGTGAAATCAGCAACAGGCTTCCTCCCACCGCGTCCAGCGATAGATTAGTCTTTCCTTCTTCATCTTCGAATATCCGAAGTCCCAGCATCTTCTTTACCATCTTATCCGCCACTTCTTTGGTGTCTTCATTGCTGACTCCAATCAGTACCATAAATCCTTTTCCGATTTTCCCCAGGGTTTCTCCATCTACCTTTACTTCACTTTCTTTGACTCTTTGTATTACAAATCTCATTTTATAGCACCTCGTCTTTCTATTTTTTCTTATCTGGCAGCTGCGCCAGTATAATTGCCGCAAACATCAGGATACACCCGGCTGTCTCTCTGACCGACAGATTTTCTCCCAGAATCAGCCATCCAGCCAGAACCGAAAAGCAAGATTCCAAACTTAAGATCAGGGACGCTACTGCCGGATTGACATTTTTCTGTCCTATGATCTGTAATGTATATGCCACTCCGCAGGAAAGAACTCCTGCATACAGAAGTGGAACCCCTCCAGCCAGAATCCCCTCAATCGTAGGTGTTTCCGTCAGAAACATAAAGGGCAGCGATACGATTCCGCAAACGAAAAACTGGATACATGACATTACTACCCCATCTGCCCTTGGAGCAAAATAGTCAATTACCAGAATGTGAAGGGAAAATACCAGAGCACATAAAAAGATCAGTGCGTCCCCTTTCCCGATCGTAAAGCTTTCCGTAATACATAAGAAATACAGTCCGACCAACGCGATCACCACCGCGGCCCACACTTTCCATCCGATCCTTTTTTTCAGAAATATCCCAAGAACCGGCACGATCACAATATAAAAAGCCGTAATAAATCCAGCCTTGCCTGCCGTCGTGTACTGAATTCCGATCTGCTGCAGACTGCTGGCTCCAAATAACAGAAGACCACAGACCGTCCCGCCCAGGATCAGATCTTTCCGGTTCTCCTTGCAATGCGTTTCTTCCGGCTCCTCCCGACTCCAACGCTTCAGCAGTAAAATACAAGGCAGAAGGGCAATTCCGCCAATCAAACTGCGAACGCCGTTAAAAGTAAAAGGACCCAGATAATCCATTCCCACACTTTGAGCTACAAACGCGGTCCCCCAGATAAATGCGGTCAAAACCAGCATCAATGCATTCTTTACTCTCATAATCTAGTCACCTCATCCATTCCATTCTGTACGTCCATCTACGCACAACAGAGCTATTATAGCATATTTAGATATTCCGGTGTATAATAATTACATTTCCTGTTATTTTATTTTATATTGGAACGCTTCATGTACTTCATAGATTTCAGGTGATCAATTATGTATAAATGCAATCGATTCTTTTTCTTCTGCGGCCTTATGATGGCCATAAGTGAGATCTGGAAACAATGGACCCTCACCTTCCTAATGAACCAGGGCTCATACAACTGGTGGTATTTCCCATTCCAGCTCTGCAGTATTCCCATGTATCTCTGCCTTCTGCTGCCATGGATTCATACAGACAGAATTCGGCATGCCTTCCTTACCTTTCTGATGGATTATGGGCTGCTCAGCGGTATCTTCGTTTTTTTCGACACCAGCGGCATGCACTACTCCTATCCTCCTCTGACTGTCCATTCCTACGTCTGGCATATTCTGCTCATCGGCATGGGGCTGACGGCAGGATTGAAGCAATGTGCCAACCATACCTGGCAGGAATATAAAGACGGTACCCTCTGTTATCTTCTAGGCTGCCTGGCCGCCACTGTCTTTAATATCGTTTTTCATAAGTTTGGCGCCATTAACCTATTCTACATCAGTCCCTATTATCCCATGCGCCAGCGGGTATTCCGACAGATTGGATCCGTACTTGGAAATGGATGGGGAATCCTGATCTATCTGGCTGCCATTCCTGCGGGTGCTTTCGTTTTCCATCTTTTCTGGCGGATTCTACACTTAAAAATCCTGCTTCGGTTAAAAGGCTAAAGACGTAAAAGCCCAATTGCGGTCCCCAAACATAAAAACGGGCCGAACGGAATCTGACTGTCCTTCCGCAGCTTTCCAAGAGCCAGCAACACCGCAACATATCCTCCGGCAGCCAGGACCGCGATGGCAAATGCCTCCAGGTTCCTTTCCGGTCCCAGCACAAGCCCGCAGGCCGCCGAAAGTTTCACATCTCCTCCGCCAAAGCATCCCGGGCGGACCAGGCACAGCAAAAGAAGAACTCCGCTGACACTAGCCGCTCCAAGAAGCCGGAATCCCCACCCCATTTCCGAAACTATAAGCTCTGACAAAATCCCCATCACTCCGATTCCGGCAGTTAATCCATCCGGAATTCTTCGATCTTTTCCGTCTTTGTATGCGATCAGAATCAGACAGATCATGATCCCTTTTTGAATCATCCGTTTCTCTCAACTCCTTTCTATCCCCCGGCAAAATCCCGGCGCATTTTTCTTATTATTTTATACTTTTCGTATTCTTGCCTTTTCTACAGAATTTTGCTACGCTAAACTCATAACATGCAAGGAGGTAGTGTTTTATGTTAATGGAAAAATTGCTGAATTCTCCCGGATTTTTATACGAAATCAGTGGAGATTATTATTATCTCGGAAAATGGATCTGTAAAAAGTGTACCAACACAGAGGCCGCCGATTGCGTAGTTATGTACCGGATGTGCCGAATGAACCAAGAAGAACCTGACACCAGCCTATACTATCAGAAAATCCGGGCATACAGCGACTTTGCGTTAGAGATTCCATATGATCCGCAGAAGATCCGTTCAAATATGGCTTCCCTGTTGGAGCAGCTTACCGATCAGGAGCATAGTGAATTGGAAAAGCAATACCAGAATATGGAAGAAGACACTCAGAAATACTGTTAAATAGCAGCCCCGTATTGCACGCCCGCGTCCAGGCGTTCCATCAACCGGAGAATCTAGAAATGATATCGCAAAATCTTCGCAAGAGAATCGTATCACGAAAGCCTTTCCAGAACAACCTGAACCGTAACAAAATCTTCCTTTTCTTCCGCCACAAAGGGGATTATAATAATAGTAATAATTTACTTTGTATATGGGAGGTGTATTTATGTTACATGAGGTAAGATTTCCATCCTATAACCAGCGGGACCAGGTACAGGGATGGATCTATGTGCCGGCGGCAGAACCAAAGGGGATTGTCCAGATTATTCATGGATTCGGGGAACACTCCCGCCGCTATTTTCATATGATTGTAAAATTTATGGATGCCGGCTATATCGTGGCAGCTGACGATCATGTAGGGCACGGCAAGACTGCTATGATTAACAATGTATGGGGCGACTGGGGTGACAAAGGCTGCCATACTATGATGGAGGACGAACACACTCTGAAAAAGCTGGTCTGCGAAAAATATCCGGGACTGCCCTATTTCTTATTCGGACACAGCATGGGATCTTTCATTGCCAGAGATTACATTGCTACATACGGCGAAGATCTGGCGGGAGTCACCATCTGCGGAACCGCCGGAATCTTCCGTGGCGCCGCCGAAACCGCCCCCGGACTGAAGCAGGCTATAGAAGAGGGACGGGGCATGGAATCCGACCCGGAATTCACCGGAGCTCTTCTTGGCTGGATGGGAGAACGATGCGGAGACGTCACCCTCGGGAATGAATGGATCTGTTCGGATCCCTATGTACAAAAAGATCATGCGGAAGATCCTTTTGACGCATTTACCAAACCCACCAGCAACCGATCCCTCTATGATTTCACACAAATGATGCTCTGCATCGAAGGTACAAGCTGGGCCGAAAAGATTCCAGCGAAACTTCCCATCTATAACATTGCCGGCGACCAGGATCCGGTAGGTGAATATGGGAAAGGTGTATACGAAGTTTCCAACTGGCTGTACAATACCGGCCACCAGGTAACCACAAAGCTGTACTCCGGATACCGGCATGAAATTCATAACTATTCCGATATCAAAGACGAAGTAGAAGCCGGAATCATCACATTCATGGACAGTCATCTTTAAAACATTGGGGACGGGGAATTTTCAAAAATTCCCCGTCCCCAATGTTTCATCAAACCACAACGTTTCTTATCTTCTGATCTTCAATGTATCCGCAAGCTTTCAGTCCTTCATAAACCACCCGATTCCAGTTCTCTCCTGACAATCTGCGGTCCGTACCATCGTCCAGTTCTATCTTATACGCATTTTCTTTTCCACAATCCATCCCGTAAGCAATTTTGTACATATTTTTTCTGCTTATGGCGCCAATTTCTTCCAGCAGGTTTACCAGGCGGTAAACGGTAGCTGTCCCCACACGAGAATCCACTTTTGATATCCGGTAATAAATTTCTTTACAAGAACAACATTCTTCTTCCAAAATGATGTCTAACAGCAGCAATCGTTGTTTTGTAATCCGGTATCCTCTCTCCCGCAACTCTTGTACAATAATTCTTTTTCTCGTTTTTGTTCTCTCCTGCTTTTTCCTGTTTTCGCCGTATATTTCTGACTCCATAACTCCACTCCTTTTCTTATCCTTTAGTGGTCGATATTTTTGTCCTCAGTAGTTAGTATATGCTAACCTCTTTTATCAGTCAACCATTATATTGATTACTTTTTCTCATTATCTGCGATATTCTATGTTCGTTTCCATAAAGATATTTCTTATGTTTTAAAATGTTCTGAACGAATTATTAAGAATTCTTAAAAAGCTGGATGTGCATTGCAGATTGAATTAAAACTCGGTATACTGATTATCGATATAATTCGACATTTTTCTAGGCGAAGAAGGGACTTTTATGAATCAGACACAAAACACTAAAATTCACGTACATAAGCAAAGAAAAGCAAGACGGCATATCCTACTATCTTTTGCAATCATTTTCGTTTTTCTATGCATTGGGCTCCCGCTTTCTTATTATCTGTATAAATATCTAAATCGCAGTGCATCTGTCACGATTACCGCTGAAAATGCCCAGATCCTGCAAGGAGAAGCTCTCCCCGAATTCCAGGCCGATATCACCTGGGAAGGAGACCGCGAAACTGTTCTTGATAAGGCTGACAAGCTGACAGCAGGAGATATTATCGATATGTTGAAGTCCGGCAGTGGATATTCCATTTCCTGTGAAGCAGATCCTAATGTCGAAGGGACATATCCCATTCAGCTGTCTCTTGACTCTGACCTGCAGAAGAAGCTTGATTCAGAATCATGGAATGGGAAATTAACCATTTCGCTTAACAATGCGAACCTCACTGTCAAGAATCCCGTCGGGGAATGGGATGGCAATAAATTCAAACGATACGACGGAACCTATGTAACCGATGCGTTTGTTACCTCCATGGGCAAGCAATACTACTTTGACTCTGACGGAATTATGGTAACCGGCTGGAACACGATACAAAATTCCGTATATCACTTTTCTGATGAAGGTGTTATGGAGACCAATACCTGGGCGGAACGGGACGGAGACCGATATTACCTGGGAGAAAACGGAGCCGCTGTCACTGGTTGGCAAGACATTGATGGAAATTCCTATTATTTTGATTCCGACGGAATTATGGCAACCGGTACAATCTATATTGGTTTATCCAAATGTAAATTTGACTCTTTTGGTAAATTCCTGTCCAAAACAGACAGCAAGATTGATCCCGGGAAACCTGCCATTGCGCTAACTTTCGACGATGGTCCCGGGCCACGCACGGCCGAACTTTTGGAAGCGTTGGAAGAATACAATGCACATGCGACTTTTTTCATGCTGGGCAATAAAATTCCTTCCTATCCGGATGTAATAAAAAAAATGGAAGAGATCGGATGCGAGCTGGGAAATCATTCTTATGACCACGCAAACCTGACTAAAATCAGCGCTGACCAGATTGCGTCACAAATCAACCAGACAAACAGCAATCTTCAAAATATCGTGGGAAGCGGCGCCACTGTCATGAGACCTCCTTATGGAGCTATCAACAGCACCGTTAAATCTACGGCAGGCATGCCTCTGATTCTTTGGAATATCGATACGCTGGACTGGAAAACCAGAAATACACAAAGTACCATAGACGCAGTTATGGGTCAGGTCAAAGACGGAGACATTATCCTCATGCATGATATTCACACAGAAACCATAGATGCTGCTCTTCAGCTTATTCCAAAACTTCAGGAAGCTGGATTCCAACTAGTGACCGTATCTGAACTTGCTTCACTCAAAGGCATAACACTTCAAAACGGAGAAAAATATACAGATTTTTAAAAACTCAAATTGGGGACGGGGAATTTCAAAAATTCCCCGTCCCCTAACTGCGCTGAGATGTATAAATGGATTTGTTCATATTAAAAACATAGGAAACAGCGCAAACCACAAAAAAGTATGGCAAATAACTATATCCAAACACTTCCGCTCCAATCAGCATTGGCGCAAAAAAAGTATTTGTCGCACAGCCAAACACTGCTGCATATCCCAATGCCGCCGCAAATTCTGATGGAATTCCTAAGATTCCTCCCAACACACACCCTAAAGAAGCGCCAATGGAAAATAATGGTGTTACCTCACCTCCCTGGTATCCGACAGACAGCGTCAGAACTGTCAGTCCAAATTTCAATCCCCAGTCCCAGGGAAAGACCACTCCTCCATAGAAACTCGCTTCAATCAGATTTGTCCCTAAGCCTGCATAGCGTCCTTTCCAGAACACCAGAAGCAACAGGCTCAGTCCCACGCCTGCCAGCGCGATACGCAAAACAGGGCCTGGAATCTTACTGGCAGCGAACTGTTTCGTTCGTTTCAAAATCCATGCAAATGCACCGCCCACTACACCGAATATCACTCCCAGCAGCAACAGCCTACATACTGTTCCCGGTTCCAGATCGACAGACTCTTGCAGCAGAAATGTAAATTTCTGCAGTCCCAGAAATTTTGATGTTGTACTGGCCGCAAATGCTGCTGTTATGGCAGGAAAGAGCGCTTCATATCTTAATTCCCCCACTACCAGAACCTCCATAGCGAACAGAACTGCCGCCACAGGCGTCCGGAACAGACCCGCAAATCCTGCCGCCATTCCGGCTACTAGAAAAATCCTGGAAGCATTTTTGACAGGAACATGGCTTCCTGCCCAATGGGAGACGGTTGCTCCAATCTGTACCGCCACCCCTTCTCTGCCCGCGCTGCCGCCAAACAGATGCGTCATCCAGGTTCCACACATCACAAAAGGGATTAGACGCAAAGGAATTACATTCTCTTCCCCATGTCCTATCTCAAATATCAGGTTCATTCCCCGGCTGCTCTTACCGCCAAACCGGAAATAGGTATACGCGATCATAATACCTGCCAGCGGCAGAAACGGAATGAAATACACCGGATGCAGATCTCGCAAAGCAGACAAATACAGAAGCACCTTTCCAAATACTGTATCCATACATCCGACCGTAATTCCGATCGGAATCCCTAATGCGCCCAGCACAAATTGTGTCATATAATTATCTCTGATCCTAATCCAATATTCCCGCATAAAACCTCCTCCGTTTTCTCTGTATTTATCCAATAAAAAAACTGATAGCTTCCGTGTAAATCGCAGAAGTCATCAGCTTGGCAGCGTTTTAGACCCAGTTATAAGCCAGGGGAGAACCTCATTCCCCGTTTTCTCGTAGAATCTCCAATTTATCAAAAACAAATCAGATACTTCCAGAATTTATTTTATTTCATTTTAGACATAAAAAAACCGCTGAATTTCAGCGGTTTTAAACAGGGGATGAGAGAATCGAACTCCCGCCAAAGGTTTTGGAGACCCCTATCATACCACTTGACCAATCCCCTATTTCATGTGTGGCACTAGATATTTATACCATACATCCGGCTGATTTGTCAATTCTTATTTTCATTTTTTCATGAATTATTTGTAAAATTCTATAATATAATTTTCTCATCCTTTCCTGCCCCCCTGGCATGAACGGGATGTTTCCATTTTCAGCAACAGAAGCGCCGTTGCACAGGTCAACATCTCTTCTTTAATTTTCATCAGTCCCAATCGGCCAGGCAATATTCCCCCTCTATATTTCCATTTTCTCCCTGTATAAACTCCGTAACCCAGTGCGGTGAAACAGCGTCGGAACAAACCGGCGGACAGTCTGAAAAAAACAACCGGGCCCCTGTCGACTGTATCATTTCCATAATCTCTTCGTCTCCGCTATTATATCTGCGGTCACTGGAAGCACAACAGATCACAGTTTTCGGAGCAATTTTGCGCAGCAGTTCCGGACTGAGACTATCAGCCTGGCCATGATGCCCTACCTTGAAAAAATCAGCCTGCAGCAATTTCTCCGGAATATTCTGGTATCCCTGACTATTCGTATCTCCCGGCAGCAGATAAGAATATCCATCCCAATCAATGCGAAGAATCAGACTGCAATTATTCATCCGCTGGTCTGCCTCCACAAGACACTGCTGAAAATGATTCCAGTTTTCTTTCCTGTATATCTGGCAGATTAATTCCTGTATCTTATGAACGCAGCCATCAGAAGGCGCCAAAATTTGAAACTGTTTTCCATATCCCACCCGGAACCGGTCTTGCGCACCAAACTTCCAGATTCTTCCTCCGCCATGCACCGTAATTTCACACAGATCACGATAATCATTCAATGCTTTCAGAAATTGTATCTGAGATGTATTCTCTCCCATCAGGGGATCGATCCAGTACATAGTTTGGTAAAACTCCGGATCCAGAATCTGCCACAATTCACGGGGCGGCAGTACCTCTGCCACTTTTTCAAACCTCCCACATGGTCTTCATGGATATGGGTACAGATCATCAAATCCAGATGACCAACCCCTTTTCTTTTCAAATATTCCCATATGGGCATGCATACCTCTGTTAAATTCCGTAAAATAAAAGTAAATCTATGAGAGAGAACAAAAAGCATACAAAAAGAGCAGGCCCTGCCTGCTCTCTGCTCTTTCATAATATCTAATCTATATCCGATCTAACGCACTGCCATCATACTCCCGGCAGTTCCAAGATTCATTTTCTTGAATACCTGAATCAATACTTTTCCAATTGCCAGTACCAGAACTGCCGCCGCAATCGCTTCTGGAATTCCAGATGCTGTAACCGTCCCCATAATCAGCCCCCAGACCGCAGATATCCCTACTTCTTTTGCTTCTGCATACTGATGAGCAAACATATAATAGATACTTCCCATCACAGTGATTGTGTTCACCATAGATCCGATGAATCCCACCACCGGAAGAGCTATGATCTGGCTGATCTTTAGCTTATTCAGCAGAATCCACAGCCATCCCGCAGCCACACCTATCAATATCCTGCAGCCCACCGAAATCCAGATGGCTTTCAGCGCTCCTGGTATACCCGTTGTACTCATAAACGGTGAAAAGGCAAAAGACAATAAGGTGGGAGCCATCGTGTTGCTGATCAGGGAACAGATTCCAAAAACCGCTCCCAAAATCGCTCCTGCGGAAGGTCCCAGTAAGATTGCGCCAATGATGACCGGAATGTGTACAGTTGTCGCCTTAATCACCGGCAGTTGGATCATGCCCAGCGGTGTGTTCGCCAGCACGATAATAATGGCTGCCATAAGTGCAACACTGACCATCCAGCGTGTGTCGTGTTTCTTCGTCTTCATTATTCAATTCCTCCTTGTTATCATTCCCGCTTCTGCGGGATACAATACAATTACGGTGCTATTATAGCATCCGCCTTGAGACCGGACAAGTATTTTTTCAAAGACATTTTCCTCATTCTTGCAACTTCCCATGAAACAAGTTATAGTGACTATAGGAATTTATAGATGAACTATAGAAAGGACAAAGGATTTAACATATGCTGAAAAATAAAACCATTCTTCTAGGAGTGACCGGCGGAATTGCCGCATACAAAAGCGCTTCTCTTGCAAGCATGCTGGTAAAGTCCGGCGCCGAAGTCCGGGTGATCATGACAGAACATGCTAAAAACTTTATTAATCCCATTACTTTTGAAACTCTGACAGGCCACAAGTGTATTACAGACACCTTTGATCGGAATTTTGAATTCAAGGTGGAACACATCGCTCTGGCTCAGAAAGCTGATGCCATCATTGTCGCTCCGGCTACAGCGAATGTGATTGCCAAACTGGCCCACGGCCTTGCCGACGACATGCTGACCACCACCATTCTTGCAAGCGCCGCACCGAAGCTGATTGCCCCGGCCATGAACACGGGTATGTATGAGAATCCCATTACCCAGGATAACTTGAAAAAACTGAAGCTCTATGGCATGGAGATCATTGAACCGGCCACCGGATACCTTGCCTGCGGAGACACCGGCGCCGGCAAGATGCCGGAACCGGATATCTTGTATGCACATATATTAAGAAGCTGTGCCTGCCCCAAAGACATGACGGGCATCCGGGTACTCGTCACCGCCGGACCAACTCAGGAGGCAGTGGATCCGGTACGTTATCTTACTAACCACTCCTCCGGAAAGATGGGCTACAGCATTGCCCGGGCATGTATGCTTCGCGGCGCTGATGTTACCCTGGTGTCCGGGAAAACATACCTGACGCCGCCTATCTGCGTCGATACGGTTCCTGTCGTCTCCGCCAAAGACATGTATGAAGCAGTCACCTCCCGCATGGAGAAAGCCGACATCATTATCAAGGCTGCCGCTGTTGCCGATTATCGTCCGGCTCATGTAGCCTCTGAGAAAGTAAAGAAACGAGACGATCAGATGCAGATTGAACTGGAGCGTACCGATGATATTCTGCAATACCTGGGCGCTCACAAAAGACCAGGACAGTTTCTCTGTGGATTTTCTATGGAAACAGAAAACATGCTGGAAAATTCCCGCCGGAAACTGGAGAAGAAACATCTGGATATGATCGTTGCCAACAACCTGAAGGTTCAGGGAGCTGGCTTTGAAACAGACACCAATCTTGTTACCATCATCACTCCTGATTCCTGTACCCAACTAGAGCTAATGAGTAAAGAAGCGGTAGCTTTCTGTATTCTGGACGAAATCCTAAAGCGAAAAAAATAGAGATATTTTTGCATTATATTCATCCAAATATTTCAATTTTTAGTTGTATATCCATTTAAAAACTAGATTTTTGCATTTTATTTGCAAGAAACCATTGACGAAACGTCAAAATGTGGTAAAATGTTGAAACTGAGGGACAGAATATATGGAGGATGAAGCAGTGATAGCATACGAAGAATTATCTAAAGAAGAATTATTGGAATTAAAAAGCAATCTGGAAGCTCAATTCGAAGAGGTAAAATCCAAAAACCTGAATCTGGATATGTCCAGAGGTAAACCATCTACCGAACAGCTCAATCTTTCTATGGGTATGATGGATGTTTTAAAAAGCGACTCTGATCTGAAATGTACCGAGGGTGTTGACTGCCGTAACTACGGCGTACTGGATGGCATTGCCGAAGCAAAACAACTGCTGGCTGACATGATGGAGGTTCCGAAGGACAACATCGTCATCTTCGGTAATTCCAGTCTGAACGTTATGTTCGACACGGTTGCCCGCAGTATGACTCACGGTGTGATGGGCAGTACTCCCTGGTGTAAATTAGATAAAGTAAAATTCCTATGTCCAGTTCCTGGATATGACAGACATTTCGCCATTACTGAGTATTTTGGTATCGAGATGATTAACGTACCCATGACTCCAGAAGGACCAGATATGGATATGGTGGAAGAACTGGTCAGTTCAGATCCGTCCATCAAGGGAATCTGGTGCGTGCCAAAATATTCCAATCCGCAGGGCATTACTTACTCCGATGTCACAGTTCACCGTTTTGCAAAGCTGAAACCAGCTGCAGAGGACTTCCGTATCTACTGGGATAATGCATACGGCATCCACCATTTATATGAAGATAAACAGGATTACCTGATCGAGATCCTGATGGAATGTAAAAAAGAAGGCAAC
>CASEIR010000069.1 GCA_949287925.1 uncultured Lachnospiraceae bacterium | reverse complement strand
CTATTAGATAGACAACTTCTCTAATAGGAGGTATCAGGTGGAACTCGAGACAATTGGAAGAAACATACGCAAATTCAGACAGATGCAAAAACTCCGGCAGGAAGACCTGGCCGAAAAAGCCGGCTTAAGCGTAAACTATATCGGCGCGCTTGAGAGAGGTGAAAAATATCCTTCTCTTGAAACATTTATTGTAATTGCAAATGTTCTTAACGTTACTTCGGATATGCTCCTGGCAGACCTGCTTACCACCGGCTACCAAATAAAAAACACCATTCTGGACGAAAAAATAAACAGCCTGTCCGCCCATGACCGGGAACGAATGAAATTTGGGACGTAGTATTTTGTAAAAATACTACGTCCCAAATTGACAAAATGCTACGTCCCCAATTGAATAATCGCCTGTCCCTTTTTGTTTTATCCGATATCTGAAGCTGTGTTTCCTGTCATCGGTTCTGCCGCTTTTACAAGGGATGATGTCAGAGCTACCGCCAGGATTACAGTTCCGCCCACGATCTCTCGCACACTGGGTACTTCTCCCAGAAACAACAACGCATACACAATACCATACACGGTTTCCATGCCGGAGATAATTCCTGCCGTCTGGGCCTTCACACCTTTCTGGGCCGACACGTACAGAGAATAGGCAAACGCCGTACACACGCAGCCCACGAACAGGACTCCCGCAATATCCTGCGTCCGCCACTGTGCCTCCACGAAGAAGAGTGAGGGCAGCAGGAATATGGCCGCCGTTCCCTGCTCATACAGACAGATCGTCCGCCCGGCATACCTTGCCGAGAAATAGCGATTGGCCAGAGTCAGCACTGCATAGGTAAAACTGCTGAGCATTCCCCAGATGATTCCGACCGTGATCCGATTCTCCGCCGAAAATTCGGGAATGGTGATAAATACCCCCGCCAGAAGCAAAACTGCGCTGATGATACTGCCGCCACGGATTTTTTCCCAAAAAGCCAGCGGTTCCATAAAGGTCAGAAACAGTGGAAATGTAGAAAATGTAATCGTTCCGATAGCTACCGACGATACCTGAATGGACTGAAAAAACGCTGTCCAGTGTACACCCATTACCATACCCGTCAGAATAATCAGCACATAATCTTTCCTGCAATTCAACCGCAGCCGGTCACGCCGCACCAACGATATTACAAGCAGCACCAGCGACGAACTTACCACACGGCCCAGTGTCACCATGATGGACGGCACTTCCACATACTGGGCCACCACCCCCGACACCGAAAAAAGCATGACTGCTATATGCAACAGAAGCACATTCTTTTTTCCTTCCGTCAATACGGCTTCCTTTTTCATAATCCTTCACCCGCCCCATTGTTTGATAATTTTTTGACACATATAATAATCTATTGTAACATGTTCCGGGCAGATGAGGAACTAAAAATTTTTGATTTCATTAATTCTGAATATATCTCCATTCTTTTTCCATTGACGTATCTTCCACCAACATATATACTATAAAAGTTAGAATCCTAATATTTAGAATTCTATTTTTATTATACAAACAGGAGGTATTTCCATGCAATATACGTTTCATTATCTTCTTCTGGCAAACCAATCTATGGTACACAAATCCGTATTCTCCAAGCTGAAAAGCAGCGGTCTTACCCTGGGTCAGCCCAAAGTCCTGGACTATCTGAAAGATCACGACGGAGCCGGACAAAAAGAGATTGCCGCCGCATGCCATGTGGATCCGGCATCCATCACCGCTATTTTAAACGGAATGGAAAACAAGGGGCTGATTGAGCGCAGACATCTGAACGGCAACCGACGTTCCAGCTATGTCTTTCTCACCGAAAAAGGCAGGCAGATGCAGCAAAAAGTGGAACAGTCTTTTCAGCAGATCGAAGAAACCGCATTCGCAGACATTCCGGAACACACCCGGCAGGAATTCCTGCAAACCTTCAAACAAATTTATCAGAATCTACAAAAAGAAGGAGGGGCGTCGCAACATGAATAAGGCAAGAAGATATCTGATATTTCTGGCGGGACTATTCATCAATTCCCTGGGAGTCAGCATCATTACGAAAGCAGACCTAGGGACCTCCCCCATTTCATCCATCCCTTACGTACTCAGCCTGAATTTCCCATTTCCTTCCTGTTCGGATATTTTATCGACCTGACCATGTCCATGCTCGGCAGGCTGGCCCCGGAATACTATGTCACCAAACTGGCGTTTCTCCTGATCGGCTGCGTCATTCTCGGAGCCGGTGTTTATCTGGAAATCCTGGCAGACGTGGCCAAGCTGCCGGGAGAGTCCTTCGTCCGGGCAGTCAGCGCCACCTGGAACACGGAATTCGGAATCACCAAGATCTGTTTTGACGTCTCCATGACCGTCATCGCAGGTCTGCTTTCCATCTTCTATTCCCATCAGCTTCAAGGCGTCCGGGAAGGTACCATTATTGCCGCATTATTGGTTGGATTCATCGCAAGACTCTTAGGACGGAAACTGGCAATATTCAAGGCATGCTGGAAAAAGCTTCTCCCCTGGACTCTTCTTCCTCAGCTGCACAGAAACACTGGGTGCTCTCTGTCGGAAGACAATACGGAAGCGGCGGCCGGGAAATCGGAAAATACCTGGCCGGGCAGCTGGGCTGCGATTTTTACGACAGTGAAATGATCCGCGAGATCGCCCAAATCACCGGTTATTCCGAAGACTATATAAGCCGCAGGGAAGAATCTCTCACCCACAGTCTCTTCTACGATCTGGCCAATCAGATGTACGGCTATTCTCCGGAAAAAGAATCTCCCAAGGATGCCATCTTCGAAGCCCAGTCAAAGGTCATACAGCAATGTGCGTCAAAAGGGGACTGTGTCATTGTAGGAAGGTGCTCGGATTATATCCTGCGCGACATGGACAACTGTCTTTCTCTCTTCCTGCACGCGCCTCTGGAAACCCGTACAAAACGGATCATGCACATACAGCATCTGGATGACAAAAAGGCAAAGGCAGAAATCGAAAAAACTGACCGCCGCCGCGCGGAAAATTACCGTCATTACACCCACCGGATCTGGGGACAAGCAGACCATTACGATCTGTGTATCGATACCCGCCTTGGAAAAGAATTCGTCCTGGACGCTGTCAGAAATGCTCTGGCTCTCCGCCAGAACTAATCGTTATCTTGCGGGGCTGGTTGTTAAGAATTCTTAAGAATTTGTTTAGGATAGATTTCCATAAGATACATTACAGTGTACTCATAGCCGCTTAAACATCGCGGCGTCCACACGTTCAAATTTAAAGGAAGAAGGAGACACAACTTATGGAAATCACCATACATACAAAAAATTCCGGATTTTTCATCCGGATTCTGGCTGCAATATGTTTAACCATCGGAGGCTTTTTTTCACTGGCTGCAGGAGACTGGGTTTTCTCTCGCGGATCCGAATCCCTGACCAGCCAGATACTGGTCTACATTATCCCCATCATCTATATAACAAGCCTTCACCGTATCTTCAAAAAGCATCACTTCATCAACGAATCTTTCTTTGCAGCAGGAAGAATCAACTGGAACGGCCTCAGAACCTTTCTCACCGGCGCGCTCTTCATGCTGATTCCTCTGGGGCTTTCCGTTCTGGGAAATGTGCTTCCTTATATCGGGAAAAACCCTGTTTCGAGATATCCGGTGATCCTGGTCCAGCTGATTCTGCTGAACCTATTGATTGGCCTGTTCGAAGAAGGACTGTTCCGGCACCTCATATTCAAAATTCTGTGGAAAGATTCCTCCAGACGCTCTTTACTGCTTAGCTTCTTCCTGTCATCTTTGCTGTTTGGTGTGCTGCATTTTGGAAATCTTACCGTTGCCGCGCAAAAACCCATCGCCGTCACCACACAGGTCCTGTATGCCTTTTTCCTGGGGATGCTGTTTGCGGGTCTTTACCTGCGATACCATTCC
Source organism: uncultured Lachnospiraceae bacterium (assembly GCA_949287925.1). Lineage (GTDB taxonomy): Bacteria > Bacillota > Clostridia > Lachnospirales > Lachnospiraceae > Merdimonas. The sequence goes on along the minus strand of CASEIR010000069.1, from coordinate 734 downwards.
TTCCTGGGAATTGCGGTTCTTCATGGCTTTGTTGATTTTATCACCTCGTTTCCCAGGCTGTATGGGCAGCCAGACCCCGTCACTTCCGCAGACATCACCCTCCTGCAGGGAATCGCAACGGCAGGCATACTGCTGCCGTCCGGTCTGCTGGGGATCCTGCTGCTGCGGTCATTTATAAAAAGATATCCCTTTACTGTTTTTTGATTCCTCTTTCATAAGCCCATAAGAAATCCCGGAAGTGCCAACTGGCATCTTCCGGGATTTGTCTGCGGCTGCTTACCGGAATCTCTCTCCCCGCGCAGCCATCATTATAAATTATCCTTTCCGCTTCTTCTGTATTTCAGGAATAATTTCAAAACAAACGACCCACACAGTATAATCAGCAAGATCAGCTGCAAGAGATTATACCCATACATTTCATTCGGGAACCCCAAAAACGTCGAACTGTAACTGTCCGCATGATTGGAAACAAATTCGTATAATTTCATTCTTCCAATCAGTTCCAGCGACGCGACGCCGACAAATGCGGCCATCGATAGAAAATGAATCACACATACAATCGTGTAAACCCGGCTCTTCTTTTCATCCATATCCATTCCCCCTAACATATGACATGATTTTCTGATCCGACAGCTTGTATATCATTATCTTAATATGTAACCCTTGTTTATTCAACCTCTATCCATAAATCAACAATAAATGATCGGCGGGGCGCCATATAAAATCAATGACGC
>CASEIR010000068.1 GCA_949287925.1 uncultured Lachnospiraceae bacterium | reverse complement strand
CTAAACTATGTGGGAAAAAGCAAATTCAGAAATAATTTCCGCAGCTTTTTCGGCGTTCGTCGCTATGGCCGGGTGACCTCCGTATTCAAACATCCGAATCACCCCTTTGGGAATGAGTTCCGCCATTTCTCTGTATTCCTGTTCCATTTTACCCTGGTACTTAAAATAAGCCATACATGTTCCCCCCATTTTTACCAGGCTTTACAAATTATACTGCTATTTTTGAACAGCAAGCCGTTTCAAAAATAAAACAAATCTTCGAACTTTTTATCCAATGCAATACAAAGAACCAGCGCCAATTTCGCTGTGGGATTGAACTGACCTGTTTCGATGGAACTGATCGTGTTCCGAGACACGCCGACCATATCCGCCAGTTGCTTCTGTGATAATTTCAATTCTGCCCGTGTTTCTTTAAGGCGATTTTTTAATATCAGCTTATCATCCATATATGCCACCGCCTCACAAAATCGCAGGAGAGATGATCAGATGATAGATATGATATCCGGACATGACGGATACCAAAAGCGTATAAGCAATGGCTATCATAAGTTCAGATTTACGGTGGAGCTTCATATATTTCACCCAGTTGATCGTCATATTTGCACTGAAAACGATCGCCCACAGTCCCCAGTTGATGCCGCCGCCGGTAAATATCTGTGTCACGAAAAAGAGCGTTGCCAAAGCCATCTGAACAACGACTGCACTTCTGCTCGCCTGCTTTAAAACTTCTTGCTCGTATACATCCTTGTTCTTATTTTCCGCCCTGCTTTTTGCTAATATTTCGTCTTTATCCATAGCAGAAACCTCCATAGAAAATTGCCAAGTTTTCTTGTCGCATCTTCATTGTAATCTTGCCAAGTGTACTTGTCAAGAATTTTGCCAAGTTTTCTTGGATTTTTGTAGCAAAAAACAACGTCCTTTTTGTTGTCATAATAGCAAAGCGTCAGGTTTATCCGTGCTGTTTTTGACCGTTCCGCATCTTTTCCCATCATACAAAACCTACTTGTTCATTACGCTCCTCTCCAGTATAATATATTTGTCCTTGTGAAGAGGCAATAACCTCTTGTAAAATTATGATTTCCAAATTCTTATTTGAAAGTGAGACGAAAAATGAAAAATAAAGCACTAAAACTGCTCATCTATATAGCAATCCCGATCATCACAGTAGTCTTATGCAGATTATTGAAAGTCGCGCAGGGAGAAAAGAATGAAGAAATCGTATTTGGTATCATGCTTGGACTATTCTTAGATATCATTTTCTTTATCTGCCTAACATTAAAATATGGAAATCCGCAAAAACCTCATATAAAAGAAACATTACATATGGATTTCCCTTTTTATGATGCGCCTGATACAGCTGCGATCATCTGCTGCCATATTATAAATGATGGCAAACCTATCTTATATGTATCACATGATGAAGATGATGGAATGTGGCAGTTTTTGTGCGGCGCCACACATGGCGCAGCCGAAGCAAGGCTGGTATCCCTAAAATCGGTGTTCGACCTGGACCATTCTGTCAGTATTCTTAAAGATATGCCTTGCGGCTGCTATGCAGAAAGAAAAACGCAAAAGGATAACTGGATCATTAAAAGGCGATAAATCCCAATCCAATACATCTGGCCTCAGGGCTATCGCAAGGTGAGTATTATACGTAAAAGCCGACTGCCAGATCAAGTTTACAGCGGATTTATCAGACGCTGCCATCTCTCGTCATCTTTCAGGAAACCATAGCTTTCTTCATCCCGGAAGCATTTCAGCAGATTTTCTTTTAGTTCTCCGACAAATTCCCCGCTCACTTCCTTAAAATCCATATGTTCGTAGAGGGGGGATTTTCTGAAAGCTCCGATCTGAGCCACACAGGAAAGCATTTCTTCCGCCAGCGCCACCACCAAATCCCCATCCTTTTCCAACGTGGCCAAATCAAGTCCGCTTGAAATCTCATAGTATTTTCCCATTTCAAAACATTTTGCCAATTCCTTCTGCTTGTCCGCGATCATATGGGCCTTTTTTCTGTCATTTTCCTGTATGGCGAGCATATATATACCCTGCAGTTCCATACTGGTTCTCTGATAATCCGTAAATACCAGTTCTTCGTAGGCTTTATACGCTTCCTTTACCCGCCCTGTTTCGGCATAAATCTGAGCCTGCTTTCTCTTCTTTTCCGGATTTTGTATGGAAAAGTAATCCAGATATTTTTCTGCCTTATCATACTGTTTTTTCCGCATATAAAAGCTGACCAGCATATCGGCGGCTTTGACCCGGAGCGCTTCATCGGCGCTGTCCAGTACCCGGCAATACAAAGAGCAGAAATATCCGTCATATTGATCCCCATCTGGGATATCCTCCATTGTGCGCCAGGCATCAAAAATCGCTGCAACGTTCAGGATCAACGGCTCGCAGTTGGGATACTGCTCCAGCTTTTCCTTTGCCCACCGAAGGGCTTCCCCATAGGGTTCTTCTTTTAATCTTCGGTTTGCTTCATTCACAAGCCCGGTGATCTCTTCTGTCGTCAACTCCTCGCGAAAAGACAGCAATGTATCCAGAGAAATTCCCAGCAGCCGGGCGATCGGAGCCAGCATCATGATATCCGGGTAGGAAACTTCATTCTCCCATTTATTCACCGCCGGCGCTGTCACCCCAAGCCGTCCTGCCATCTCTTCCTGTGTCATATTCCTGAGCTTCCGGTATTTTCTTATCACTTTCCCTATGGTCATATCCGCACCCTCTTCCATTGATCCGCCTCGGTCTTTGCTGATTCAATCATATCAGACATATGATGCTTCCACAACTGAAGGGCTGTTAATGAAAATGCAAAAAAATTAACGGGTATTCACAAATTGCGCAAATCAGCTATTGGCAGAGCAAGATGGATTTTCTATTTGAAGATATCTTTCTATCAATCGGGGCTGTATCAATGGATATGTCCAGTTTTCAGGCAGTTTATCCATGAGTACTATCTTTTCCATCTCACTGTCCAACTGATCCGAAAACTCCATTATTTCCGCAAAGCACAATAATCCAAATGTTTCCTCGCCGCTCTCATTGACACGATTCTTTCCAGTCACCGAATAAACACATACTGGCTTAAGTTCAAACCGGACAGCGCCTGTTTCTTCCTGGAGTTCACGCTTCGCAGTTTCTATAATATCTTCACCTGGTTCACGATGGCCTCCCGGTACTTCATATGTATCCCGTTCCTTGTGCTTGCAAAACACCCATTTACCATGACTCTGTGAAATAATAACCGCAAATTTTAATAACGCATCGTCCACAGTATCATAAAATTGTACTTCCAGCATCTTCATATCCTCCCTGCTTTATTTACGGTATTTTTTTATATTTATCTTTGGTACTATGGTACTATTCTAGCAAGAGTAATCGCTTTGTCTATCAACTGTTTATCTATCCGTAAAATTGAAAAATGGCCTTTACGATATAGTCGATAGTTTTACTCTCCATCCCATAATAGATCGGAAGCCGGAGCAACCTTTCACTTTCAAAAGATGTAAAATGATCTTCTCCGGCAAAACGGCCATATTTCAATCCCGCCGGTGATTTGTGAAGAGGCAGGTAATGAAAGGCCGTGCAGATACCCTTGGCCTTCAGGAAGTCCATCAATCGATCCCTATGTTCGCAAGTTCCTGTTTTGATATAAAAAATGTGCGCATTATGCCCGCAATCTTCCGGAATAGAGGGCAACTGTATGTCTCCGCGCAGCATCAGCTCCTTTAATCGATCAAAATACCGATCCCAGCTTTCCAGACGATCTCTAAAAATCAGATCCGCTTTTTCCAACTGGGGTATTAAGAAGGCCGCATTTAGCTCCGATGGCAGATAACTGTCTCCCATATCAACCCATGTATATTTATCCACCATTCCCCGGATAAACTTGGAACGATTTGTTCCCTTTTCCCAAAGGATCTCCGCTCGTTCAATAAAATTCCGGTCATTGATAACAAGGGCTCCGCCTTCTCCCATTGTGTAATTTTTTGTATCATGAAAAGAATAGCAGCCGAAGTGGCCGATCGTTCCCAGATATCTGCCTTTATAGGTACTCATAAATCCATGAGCCGCATCTTCCACGATCAGGATACCTCTGTCTTTTGCAAGACACATTACTTTCTCCATATCACAGGCCACGCCGGCATAGTGCATGACAACAATGACTTTTGTTTTCACCGTCAGCGCCTTTTCAATCGCATCTGCATCGCAGTTCATCGTTTCCGGACAGATATCCACAAAGACCAGTTTCGCTCCCACACGCGCAAACGCTACTGCTGTGCTTGAAAATGTAAAACTTGGCAAAATCACCTCATCCCCAGGCTGTATAGAACATAAATACGCTGCCATATCCAGGGCTGCCGTCCCGCTGGAGGTGAGCAGCACCTTAGAAGCTGAAAATTTCTTTTCCATCCATTCCATGCATTTTTGAGTAAAACGCCCGCCTCCCTGCAAGCTGCCGCTCTCAATAGCCTGACGGATATAATCGATCTCTTTCCCGGTCCGAGTCGGTCTGTTTAATGGGATCATCCTGCTGTCTCCTTTCCTTTTTCCGGGCAAAGGGCTGTCAAGACAAACGGCAGATCTCCTCTCAGCTCTTTGCATCCAAACTTATGTATTACCCTTGTCAGATGATCGTCAACCCTTTTTAACTCTTCCGGCTCAAGCGGATAAGGACAATTGGCGACCCAGTTTCCCTGATGATCATATAGTTTCAGATGAATGCCTGTGATCAGACCCATTGCGTTTAAATACAGTCTTTGCATATTTTCCCGAAAATCCGGCATCCGAGTATGGTTTTCGCCAGTCTCCGACAATTCGATCCACCAAATCTCATCAATAAAATCTTTAGATTCGTATGTCTGGATATTTAACTGTTTCAGATCATAGTAATTTCTATTTTCACTGCCCAAAAACCTGTCTTTAGAATGCTTCTTCTCTGAATAAGAAGAAAACACGTCTTTTCGTAATGACATTTTGGATGTCCCATCATCCCACACTATTTTCAATCGTGGGTCTTGCCATCTTAATGCTATAAAATCATTGCTGATTAGTTTCCCGCCTTTATCCTCGCATAACGCAAAAGCAACGGTTGTTTTTCCTGCTCCTGATTCCCCCAACAGAACTATATTTTTATCATCTACGTGTACCGCCGAACCATGGAAAGCTAAAATACCTTGTTTCAACCCTTCCACAAGAAAGATTTGTAAAAGCAGGCAGGCGATCATCTCTGTCTTTAGCAGATTCTTTTCCGATGCCCTTAAAACGATGGTCCTCCAGTCCATCGAAAGAGCCGCTCCTTTCTCTTCTTTTATCATCAGATCACGGACACATACGATCCCCCCATTGGGGATTTCTTTTTGGGGTACTGCAAATCCCTTCCCTAACAGTTCTATTGGCTGTCTGAGCATGTCCCGTACTTTCTCAGAATGTACGTCACAGTGGCATACACAGCAAAAACCGTTCCATTCAAAAACAATCTTCTGCATCCTCTTCTCCCCGATACAACTCTCCTGTCAGCTCCTCAGGCTTCATATGTTCGAACAAACCTTCCAGCAACCGGTTTCTCTTTTTCGCCATATTTTCATTGTCCACATACGGGAAATGGCATATCAGCTCTCCTCCGTCCATCAAAGGCATCTGTGCTGCGATAACCTGTTCGGCCATGGATAGCATCCGGTTTTGAAAAGACTGCCAGCTGACAGGGGTTTTCCGTGTTTTCTGCCGTCTCAATACATGCCACTTTATCGACTCGATCCGATGGCATACACGAAACTGGATATCCCGGATATAATAGTTGCCGTTTTGAAAAAAGATCTCCCAGAACTGTTCCAACCCTTCTGTGCCCACACACGGATCATATTCCCTGTATTTTCCTTTTCGCAAAAATATCAGCCAGATACCGCCGTCTGTCCCGTCTTCAATTTCACAGCAGTCCTTTCCGACCAGTATCCTTCCGTTTTGAGCCGCTTTAACATGATAGTAAAACCATCCGATATCCCGAAGTATATGCCTGTCATGGAGATTTTCTTCATGCAAAAAAACGTCCATTTCTTTCCCGTCATAAGTTATTTTCTGATCCTGATCAGAATAAAACGCCAGTTTACCATCTGATCTTTTCTCATCCTTTTCCGTCATCGGAAAGATTTTTTTCAGTTCCGTCATCACTGATCTGTCTCCGGATACATGGATCCGCCACTCTCCCAGACAAAGCATGTCCGGACTTTCATGATCATAGGTATGTATCCACTGGTCGATCAATGCCCATCCTTTCTGATTGCAGCGGTCAAAATCTTCACTGTACCAGTTCACCGGCTGCACTCCAAGATAAGGTCGGAAACCAAAATGATAGTAAATATTGATAGCGCAGTAATTCCAGGACTGGCTTGTCACATAAAGCCATTTTCCATGATCTTCCGAGTTAAAGATATCCATCAGGCAGGTCATCAGGGCTTTGCCCATGCCCATCCCCTGATAATCCGGATCCACCGCCACCCAATGTATCCGCCAATGTTCTGTCCCAAAATGTTTCCCAGGCCAAAGGGCAGCCGATGCCACAGCGCGATCTGCGTCATCTACGATAAATATACAGTGTTCTGTCAATAATTCCGTATAAGGCTTAAACTTTTGTTCAAATATTTCTCTTGCTTTTCGGACATTTTCTGTCATACCGGCCCTTGTCTGAATCTGACACCACTCGTATTCCCGACCGGGTGTATAGGGCACAAAAGAAAAGCCGTCACTAAGCCGGTATGCAGGATAAGAATGAACATCCGTCTTTTTCATGATCACACCGTAATACGGCAGTAATTTATTAATCATATTGTTTACCCACTTTATATAAAATCTTTTCCACAGCAGACAAAAAAACAGGAAACAGATCTTCTCCTTCACAGGCATCCGATATCTTTTCAGAATATCTGTATCTTTCCATCCATCTGATCAGTCTTTCCAATGACCGGTCGCGACTTTCTTTCCACAAATATATCCTGTTTAAACACCGCTGATCGGATATGGCCTCTTTGGAAAGCATACGGAGGATTTCCAGGTAAAAATCATCAATATAGCTTCGATACTGTCTGTTATAAAGAATCGCCTCTCCGCCCTTTTGGTCAATATCGCTGTAAACGCCATCCCCTGTCGGCTGGATGAAAAATACCGCTGCCTGCTGCCGGATGATCCATCCTTTCCCTCTTTGCAGCTTCAAAAGCCCCACCGTTTCTCCCAGCCGGTTTTTCCTTTCGATCCGGCTGACAGCATAGGAATGAGCCAGTATGGACAGATAAGACCGATCCAGTAAAACAAGCCTTTTCTCTCCCTCTTCTACTTGTCTTTTCCTTTCCAGATCAAAATAGTATTTCTGCTTTTCCAGATGGGTCCGTCCCTCCAGAAAGCCCGGATCCGTATCGTATTCTTCCCGGACCACACTCTCCGGAAAACGCTTTTTTAAAGCATGTATCACACTGGTCTTTCCCAAATAAGTATTCCCGTCAAACGAAAGGATCACTGTCTTTTCCCCTCCAATAAGATTTTACATTTTTTGCAAAGTTCAGGATAGGGATAGCCCGGTTGATCGATCTGCCGCCGGACCTTTTCATAGGACTTGCCCGCCCATATATCATGTAAAGAGTCCGTTTCCACTGATCCCAACACATTTTCCCGCCGCCAATCTTGACAGCACAGTATGACCGTCCCGTCAACCAGGATGTGCATCCGTTCCATATGTCTGTTCTGAGCGCAGGTATACACCTTCTTTTCCTCTTCTTCTGCGGTAACGCTCACATGGTTCGAATGATATTTCACATTGCCTGCCCGATCCAGATAACCCCAAAAATTTAAAGTCATATGATTTTCCTGACAAAACCGTCTAGCCAGTTCCCTCTCTCCCGCCTGTAATTCCGGTAAATCCAGCACAGTCAACGATACATTTCTGAGTTGAGCGTAACGTTTGCGGAATACCAACAATTTCTCCAAATTCGTTTGAAAGGTTTCATACTTTAGCCCTTGCATGATCTGTTCATAGGTTTCTTTGGATAATCCGAAACAGCTGATCCTAAAATCATCGATATCCCATTGTTTTATAGCCTCCAGGATATCTTCGCTCAGAAACGAAAGATTTGTAGATACTTCTATGAGGGCATGAGGACATGTCTCCCGAGTATATTGGAGCCGCCACGGGAAATATTCGTCCAAAAAAGGTTCTCCGTTTAAATATAACACGATCCTGACCGGTTCCTTGCTGACGGCAATCTCATCCACGATCTTTTTAAAAAGCAGACGATCCATGGACTGATACTTCTGCTCTATATTTCTATGGGGGCAGACCAGACAACCGCCATTGCATCGATTTGTCGTCTGTATTTCATATGCCACAGGTCTTTTTAACATCTTACGCATCTCCTGTAGGGATCATTTTTTCCAGATCAAACTCTGTATACGCGGACATGATCCTGTAAAGCTTTTGCCAGCTGTTTTGCAAACTTTCCATGGAATTCCAATAGTCATTTTCAAAAATTTCCGTCAGGCAGATCGGCCTCCCTTGACGTGCATGTCCGATAGATTCCCGGACAAAACGATAGATCCGCCGATTATAAGTTTTTATGTTTTTCCTATGCTGATCTAAAACAGTCCGCACATCTTCCGGAATCTGATCCCTGTCCCGCATCAGGATTGACAGCGCCAGATCGCCGGCTGTGCATAAAAGCTCCATTTTGATATAAGAAGCGCGCAGCTGAACTTCAAAAATGTCCATCCACTGAGTCTGAAGCTTCTCTGCCCGTTCATCGACCATCTTATAAGCATATGCCCCATCCAGCATATCTTCGCTTCTTTCCATATACACTTCCATGGGAGTATGGGGGATCAACCGTAACCGTTCCAACATAATGCCCACCCGAAACATCTTTTCCATGGAATTTAAATACTCGATGCTCTTTTCCACCTGTTCCAAAGTGGAAAAAGGAAAAAATACGATATATCCGATATGACAGCTGATATACAGTTCCCCCAGTTTTTCCCGGATCGTTTCCAGTTTAAAAGAGGGATATGCGGATTCTTTGAGAACTTTGAGTACTTCAGGGTCAAAACTTTCCACACCGATAAATACCCGGATCAGTCCCACTTCCTTTAACTGTTTGATCAGGAACATGGGTGGAAAATGATACAATGACAAATAGATCATAAAAGATATTTTCATTCTGGAAGCTTTCATGCGCCGACACCATTCCATCAGACGGGGCGTATCCCTGTCATCATTCCAAAAAACGCTGTCGTTGAACACGAAATACCGTTTTCCCATAGCATACAGATATTCTATATCTTCCATGACTTGATCCACCGTTCTGCACTCCCGATCTAAACCATACTGCTCGTGATAAGCGCGCATATGACAGTACCGGCACAGGTTTTCACATCCTCTGGAAAACTCCAGATTAGTAATTTTCTCTTCCTGCATCCTGTCGATATCCCTGGATGGGCAAGGCAATTCTTTCAGAGAAAGTCGGTGGATGATTTCTTTTCGTTTAAATCCGCCGGCGGCTGTACGCCATATTCCGCCTTCCGCAAAGATATCTCCTTCAAAATCTTCTGTCTTTTCCCATATCTTTGCCAATTCCAGGATTGTATACTCTCCGGTGCCTAAGATCACCCCATCCACCCAGGGATATTGCATCATGATACGCTCCCCATTTAAGCTGGCAAAAGGTCCGATCAGATATATTCTGGCAAATGCCTTCTCCTTTGCCAGCCTGGAAAGTACCGGGAAAGTTTTTTCGTAATCCATGGAATTGACTTTATAGATCAGAATGGGATGCCGCTCCCTATTTTCACAGATTTTTGAAGCGATATCCGGATCTTTTTTCTCAAGCAGCGCCATAGCCGCATCATACCCACGGCTTTTCAGCAGGCCGCACAGATTGGCTACGGTGACGGAAACAGCCGACTGGGAATTTAAAGTTCTGTAAAAAATAAATTTAAACATCTTCTGTCATTCCTCTAAACAGGTCATCACCGTTATAATGGGTTTCTTTGATAAACATTGCCATGTCTTTCCAAAACTCACCTCTTATATAAGCGCGAAATCTCTTCCTGTCATTTTCAAGATAGTAAAAAAATACACTCCCTGCATATTGGGGATACAGTCTCATCGCATTCTCATAAAAAGGTCCATATTTTTTTACACCATCCCAGGATTCAAACAGTATATCCACGTCCTGATAGTCATTCTCCCTCAAATGAAACACAGCCTGGGTAATATAACTCATCAGATATCTATATATCAGATCATGATCCTTCATAGTTCCCATACCGCTGAAAGCCAATATAGATATGCCTGACAAAAACCGATTTCTGGCATCCACCCCATGTCTTTTCCCCTCTGGCTGTCCCAGACTGCCTTTTCTGGTCAACCAATAGTAATAGGGCTCGTTTAAAAAAGCAACCCTTTTTGCGCGCACGGCCCACTCTGGAAAATTGAAATGATCCGACATGATTTTGGAAAAATCCTTAAATTGACCTGCAGTCCACAACCCATTGCGAAACAGCCTTTGCCAAAGCGCAGGCATGACTTCCCTTTTTAAATACAGATCCAGAAGATCTTTGCCGGTCATCACCCTTTCCGGATATTTCCGGTCACGCTCAGTCTCTTTCCATTTGTCCGGATCTCCCGTGGGAATGATATTGCACTGAACGATATCCAGATTCTCCTGCTTTGCTTTCTCGTACATGCTGTTATACATATTTTTTTGAATATGATCGTCCCCGTCTACAAAGGTGATATACTCCCCTGTCGCCAAAGCCATCCCCTGTTTCCGGCTGGAAGCCAGACCTCCATTGACCTTCGCCACATACACAACTCGGGGATCATCCTTTGCCGTCTCCTCCACGATCCGTCTTGTCCTGTCCGTGGAACCATCGTCAATCACGATAATTTCCAATTCCTTTAACGTCTGATCCATGACAGATCTTAAACATTTCTCCGCGTATTGCTCCGAATTATAAAAAGATATGATCGCCGAAACCTTTGCCTTACCCATCCTTCTCACCTCACTGCATAAACCACACTTTCCCCAACCGTATCCGAGTAATGCCGGATATGGATCCGGGTATATCCCAATTCACTCATGATCTTATAGGGCACTTGAAAAATATCTTCTTCTCCATGATAGATACATATAGCCAATTTTGGCCGATCCCGTTGGATGATCTGTTTCGCTCCATCCAAGGCTTTGCATTCAGAACCTTCAATGTCCATCTTGATATAGGCAACACGGTCCCTTTTGGTCAGAAACAGATCGTCAATAGAGACTACAGGTACTTTCCCTTCTCCCTGTCCAACTTTTGAAGATCCGATGGGTTCTGCCGAAAAATCAGCCACGCCTGTATAATCATACAAGGCTGCATCCATGATCTTTACCCGCTCCATACGGTGACATCGAATATTCGTCTCCAGAAGATCATGGTATCTAGTGTCTGGCTCAAAAGAATAAATCTTGCCGTAATCTTTCCCACACCACCGGGCAAATCCAATGGCAGAAGATCCGCTTAAAGCGCCCCCATCTATGAAAACCCCCTCTTTTTCCGGCTGTTTGAAAATCTCTCCCTCAGGAAAATACTGCCTGCTGCCCGTTTCCATGGATAAATCCAATGCATCACGGTAAAGCAGCGCCTGATCACTTTCCGGATCCCATCGCGCTCTTAAAAGTTTCTCCCATATTTTCTTGGACTTATCATCTACCCGTTCATAAACATATTGGATCTTTTCCCTGTTTTCAAAAAACAATTTTCGGTTTTTCTCAAATTCTTCCCGTTTCAAGGGGAACTGCAGTGTCGGAAGGGTCACGATGATCTGTCCTATACCGCTCTCATTCAACAGGTCGATCATCTTTTTTGCTTTATGATAATCATTCTCAGCAACCAAATAGATCCCCTCTGGATCTTTTCCCGCCTTTAGATCCCGAACAAAGGCGGAACAATAGTTTTTCCCAAACCACTCCTGATCCAGAGTATATACGCCTGCCATACGAAACATCCGTCCCAGCTGGATAGCCCGGATGAATATCCTTTTATACGCTTTCACTGCCTCTTTTCCGGTTCCTACCAGATACACAGGCGCTTTTTGCAATGCCAGATAGTCCACATTAAAATCTAAAAGCTGATACATCTTACGCTCTCATTTCCGTCTTTCTTTTTATGATCTTTTTCCCAAACAGCCATCTCCCCAACAACTGGAAAATGCCGCACCAGCCGGATAGGCCATGCAAAAGGAACTGGGGAATACATCCCAGAATCACATAGATCATTTCTTTAAAAGACATATTGTTATTTTTATCATACAGATAAACTGTTAAAAGATTTAACCCGGCCAAATAAAACAATAGCAAACAAATTATGACTATACCGACTGAAATCGAACAAAAAAAGCTGCCTACAATAGCCGCTGCAACGATCACAGGAACCAATATCCATCGGATCGCATGTTCAAATAGCTGCATACATAGCCAAAGTAATCGTCCCTTTCCCCTCTTTCCGGTCTTATTCTCCCCTTTTATGAATCTCCCATATTCAAATGCCTGTCCCGGTCCATAAATCCATGTGATCTTCTGACGGAACAATGAAAAGACACTATCCGGCGAATCCGCCCGTTCCAACCAGGGCACTGGGATAATCTTTATATTATTCAGACAGGCCTTCAACCCAAAAATCGCGTCCTCATTTAATGACTTCTCCTCAAAGCCGCCAACCATATCATAAACCATCTTGTTAAAAAACAGGCCATGACCGATACAGTAATTCATAAACCATATATTCTTTTTGCAAAAAAGCAGTCCCATCAAAGCATGGGCCATCTCAAAACCGATACTCCACCGTGTTTGCCAAAGCATATTGGACCATAAAACAGCCTTATTGATCCAGAACTGTCCTTCGCAGTCCTTCCAGTTTTTGCAATAATAACCATACTGCTGATAAATGACCGGTCCGCAGCCATGCGCCAAATACTGTTCGGCCACCCAAAAAAGCGTGGCCTTTGTGATAACAGAATCAATATTGTAAACCGCAAAAAGGGTACGCCCATCCACCGGGTTCTCCTCACAATAGGCTTTCAGCGCATAATTCAACTGATGAGCCATATAGCCGTCCCCTTCATATTTATAAGCTTTTATCCAGGAGTATTTTGATCTGTATTGATCGATGATCGCGATGGTATTGTCTCTCTTTTTCCTTTCCTTCGAAGATGTGGCAAAAACAATCTCCACATGATCCTGGACAATACGGCTGCACATCTCAATAGTTCTCCGGATCCGTTTTTCCTCATTCAATACAGGAATGAGAATCACTATCTTTATATCATCCGGCATATCCGATGCAGCCACCGCTTTAGCCTTACATATATAAGCATAGCTCAACCCTATACGAATCAACCACATACCTGTATTAACTATAAAGAAACCACCCAAAATCATTATAAATGCCGGCATAAAATCCCCCAAAAAGTCAAACATGCTAAAGCCAGTGCGTTTCTATAAAGCGAAAACTATCCAGCTACGTCATTTCTGTACTCCATACTGCTTCCCATCCCATGCATCAAATCTAAATTTGTCGATTGAATAATATAATTATATCAGAAATAAACAAATTAACAATAAGCCATCCGTGTTCTCAAGAACGATCGGATAGGGGGAGATTCCTTCTCCTATCCGATCACTGCGATACCTCGCTCATCTCGCGGCACGGCCGCTCGATGACCGTTGCCCGTAGGATGCCCGCCCGTGCAAGCACGGCGGTCGCCCGACCGGCGTATCGCGCAAAAAGCCGCCTGCTCCCGCTTAAAAGAGCACACGGCTTCCCGACATATCTTTAGTTATTTAAGTACTCGGATCCAGATACGATCTTTTTGCATAGATCAAATCTGTCATCCCATTATGCGATTGTGTTTTGAGCAATCTCAGCTTGATCTCATGTCCGGCCTTTTCAAAAAGCCGGATACCTGAACCCAAAATTGTTGGAATGACAGTAATATGATAATAATCGATCGCATCTTCTTTGACAAGCTGTTGGATCAAATTGGCCCCGCCACATATCCAAATGCCTTTTCCCCTTTCTTCGCGTAGCTTTTTCAAAAGCTCAACCGGATCCTTATTGGTAAAATGGATTTTATCAGAAGATGTTTTTCTACGGTGCGTTACAACATAGGTTGTAAAATCGCTATAAACCCATTCTTTTGGCGAAAGCTCCGTAATAATTTGATGATAAGTATTCCACCCCATTATCACAGTGTCTATATCTTTCACAAATCCAAAATAGGAATCCATATTATCATCTTCTCCCTGTCCGACCATCCAGTCAACGCTGCCTTTACTGTCCGCGATATATCCGTCAAGGCTCATCGCTATAAACAAACTGATTTTCTTCATAATTCCCCCTATCAATCCATAAACAAAACATTATCTGTGGATATACATTCTTGTCATATTCGGCACATCCTCACCTTGAACCATACATAAAAATTCCCAACCATATCTATATACCAAAAATAAATAGACTTTCTGCACATTTTCTATCGCTTTAATCTTCTATCTCTTTATTCATTTTTACTCATTGTAATTTTAGTTCCAAAATAGTACCACGGAGCATATGATAAGCCGGGAAACCCAGTGTTTATGCGGTCTCCCGGCTCTCTGTTTACTATTCGAACTCAATCGTCGCCGGCGGCTTCGGGGACATATCATAGCACACCCGGTTTACATTCTCCACTTCCGCCAAAATCCGCTCTGTAATCCTCTGCAGCACATCCCAGTCGATCCGCTCAATCGTCGCGCTCATGGCGTCGATCGTATTGATCGCCCGGATGATCACCATGTAATCAAAGCTTCTGGCGTTGTTCTTCACGCCCACCGACTTGAAGTCCGGCACTACCGTAAAGTACTGCCATACCTTCTTGTCCAGTCCGGCTTTCTCGAACTCTTCTCTGAGGATCGCATCCGACTCCCGTACTGCCTCCAGACGGTCTCTGGTAATGGCTCCAAGACAGCGCACCCCAAGTCCCGGTCCCGGGAAGGGCTGAC
This sequence comes from uncultured Lachnospiraceae bacterium, assembly GCA_949287925.1. Classification (GTDB taxonomy): domain Bacteria; phylum Bacillota; class Clostridia; order Lachnospirales; family Lachnospiraceae; genus Merdimonas. The sequence continues at coordinate 27,675 of CASEIR010000068.1, read as the reverse complement.
GGTAAACCATGCTGTGGGGCAGTCCCAGCTCCACGCCGCAGGCGCGGACCTCGTCTTTGAAAAGCTGCTTCAGAGGTTCTACCAGTTTGAACTGCAGATCCTCTGGCAGACCGCCCACGTTGTGATGGGATTTTACCATCTTGGCAGTCTTGGTTCCGCTTTCAATAATGTCCGGATAAATAGTTCCCTGGCCCAGGAATTCGATTCCTTCCAGTTTTCGGGCCTCTTCTTCAAACACCCGGATGAATTCTCCGCCGATGATTTTGCGTTTCTGCTCCGGATCCGCCACATTTTCCAGCTTACCCAGGAAACGCTCGGAAGCGTCCACATAGATCAGGTTTGCATGGAGCTGGTCCCGGAAGACCTGAACCACGCTCTCGGATTCATTTTTACGCATCAGACCGTGGTTAACATGCACGCATACCAGCTGCTGGCCGATAGCTTTGATCAGCATAGCCGCCACAACGGAAGAATCCACGCCTCCCGACAGTGCCAGCAGGACTTTGCCGTCTCCTACCTGGCGGCGGATCAGCTCGACCTGGTCTTCGATAAAGTTTTTCATGTTCCAGTTAGCTTCTGCCTTACAGATCTCGAACACAAACTGTTTCAGCGCCGCCTCATCCGGCAGTTCTTTCAGCTGTGTATCGCATTTGGATGACGGATAATCAATGGAAATCATGGGATACTCCAGATCATACAACTCCGGCCGGATCTCCACGGCCGCCCCGTCAACGATCCGGTTTTCTCCTCCATTGAGGATGATTCCTTTTACGTTATCCAGCTTCTTGAGTTCCTCCACGGTAATATCGTGGGGATGAATCTCGCTGTACACGCCCAGATCACGGATCTGCCGCGCCAGCACGGTATTTTCGGTACTACCCAGGTCAAGAATTACAATCATATCCTGTTTCACGGTCTGCCTCTCCTTTGTATTTAGAATTAACCGGCCTGCCGCCTGACAGACCGGTCACTTTTATTATAGCTTACCTCCTTGGAAAAATCATCCGGAATTTTCCTGCTACATCTGTTTTCTTACAATTTTATAGTCGTCCCCGTTCCGGTAATAAGGACACTCATAATGGCTGTCCGATACCAGACGGATATATTCGTCCTCATCCATATTGATGTCGCAGACGTATTCGTCATATTCCTCATCGTAAATATAATACGTACAGCTGATACATTTCTGATCTGATCCCATATCCGTGTTCCTTCCTCATTTATTTTTCCAGGGCAAATTGATAGGCCTCGCGAATCCATTCCATCAGTTCTCCGTCCACATCCTCCGGCTCCGCGATTACGATGTGGTGTGTCCAGCGGTTAGGATAAGGCTCTGTCTTCCCGTCGACCCGGGGCGACTCCAGCGCATGATCCAGTCCGAAGGTGACGACGATGTACACCGGCGGCAGATCCCGTTTTTTTCGCACCCGCAGCTGGGAGACACAGGCAAATACATGCCGGTTGGAAAAAGTGATCTGGGTTTTCTGCACCCGGATCTTCGCCTCCCCGATTTCTTCCTGTATCCGGTCCCGGAAAATCTCATATAAACGCAGCGCATCCGGCTGCCCGTCGAAAAAGTAAAGCTCCTCCATCCTCTGTCACCCGCTCTTCTCTGCATTTATCTAGATTATAACACTTTTGCACAAATGTGTTATAATAAAATGCAATTGGGAAAGGATTCATTGCGATAAGCCATGCATGAAATCTGGGAAAAACGACCTTACTATAGAAAGAAGGGATTGCTTATGGGACATATTACGTCTAAAAATGCTTACAAGAGCCTGGAAGAACGGATCAACTGGTTTACCCAAGGCGCGCCTGCCTCAGAAACCTTTTATAAGATTCTTCAGGTACTCTACACCGAAAAAGAAGCGCGGGTGGTATCCATGCTGCCGGTCCGCCCATTTACCATCAAACGGGCAGCCCGGATCTGGAACACCTCCGAAGCCAAAGCGGAGAAAATGCTGGATCACCTCTGTGAGAAAGCGCTTCTGGTGGATTCAGAACACAACGGCGTCCGTAAATTCGTCATGCCGCCGCCGATGGCCGGTTTCATTGAATTTGCCCTGATGCGCACCCGGGGCGATATCGACCAGAAATATCTGGCGGAGCTGTATTACCAGTATATGAACGTGGAAGAAGATTTCGTCAAGGATCTGTTCTACGCCACCGAGACCAAGCTGGGGCGTGTCTACGTGCAGGAGCCGGTACTGACCAATACCCAGATGAACCACATCCTGGATTACGAGAAGGCCAGCCATATCGTGGAAGAAGCCGAGTATATCGGGCTGGGGCTCTGCTACTGCCGTCATAAAGCAGAGCACGCCGGACACCCCTGTGTGATCAACGCTCCCTGGGACGTCTGCCTCACCTTCGGGAATGTAGCCCGCTCCCTGGCAGAGCACGGAGGACATGCCCGGCTCATTTCCAAAGAAGAAGCCATGGACGCTCTCCAGCGTTCTTACGACGCCAACCTGGTCCAGATCGGTGAAAACGTACGGGAAAATCCCGCATTTATCTGCAACTGCTGCGGCTGCTGCTGCGAAGCGCTCCAGGCGGCCCGCCGGTTCGCCCCGGTCCAGCCGGTGGAAACCACCAACTATATTCCAAAAGTCAAGGCCGAGACCTGCGTAGGCTGCGGCAAATGTGCCAAGGTCTGTCCGGTGCATGCCATTAAAATTGAAGAAGATCCGGATACCCACGAGAAGAAAGCCGTCGTGAACGAAGAACTCTGCCTGGGCTGCGGCGTCTGCGCGAGAAACTGCCCCACCAAGGCCATCCATCTGGCAAGGCGGCCGGTACAGATCATCACGCCGGTTAACAGCACCCACCGATTCGTGCTGCAGGCCATCGAAAAAGGCACCCTTCAGAACCTGCTGTTCGACAACCAGGCCTTCGCCAGCCACCGGGCCATGGCACAGATCTTCGGCTCCATCTTGAAACTGCCGCCGGTAAAACAGGCCCTGGCCAGCAAACAATTCAAATCCATCTATCTGGACAAACTCCTGTCCAGCCAGGTAAACAAGCAGAGGAAACAAAAAAGTTAATGGGGACGGGGAATTTTTGAAAATTCCCCGTCCCCAATTAAAAGTTCATGATTTCACCGATGGGCGCTGCGATAGCGAGTTCAGCCCGGACTTCTTTTGCGGTTGCGCTTTTGTTAATGACAACCAGGTGTTTCCCCCGGAAGTAATCGATGAATCCGGCAGCCGGATATACGATCAGCGAGGTGCCGCCGATGATCAGGGTATCTGCCTGGCTGATGGCATGAACGCTGCTTCGGATAATATCGGGATCCAGTCCTTCTTCATACAGTACCACGTCAGGCTTGATAATTCCGCCGCACTCGCACCGCGGAATCCCTTTCGCATTTTTCACGTAGGCAGCGTCGTAGAATTTTCCGCACCGCTGGCAGTAATTGCGGTGAATACTGCCATGGAGCTCCAGCACATTCTTACTGCCGGCAGCCTGGTGGAGTCCGTCGATATTCTGGGTTACCACGGCGGTCAGTTTCCCTTCCTGCTCCAGCTGAGCCAGCTTGCGGTGCGCCTGGTTGGGTTTCGCGTCCAGAAACATCATCTTACTCTTATAGAACTCGTAAAATGCTTCTGTATTCTGCATAAAGAAGCTGTGGCTGACAATCTGCTCCGGTGAATATTTATATTGCTGCCGGTATAATCCGTCGGCGCTTCGGAAATCTGGAATATTGCTTTCGGTAGAGACTCCTGCGCCTCCGAAGAATACAATCTTCTGGCTGTCCTCGATAATTTCTTTTAGTCTGCGTTTTTCTTCTTCATACATAAACGATCCCTCCTGTCTGCTTGTGATTATCTATTGCACGCACCTGAAAATAAAAGCATTACAAATCTTCTTCCAACCACCCGATTACGTCATGCAGGTTTTCCAGTTCTGCGTCAATTCCTCTCTTTACCTCCTCCGGCACCCGGATCAGATCCGGAATATGAATCACATGAGATCCGGAAGCTTTTGCCGCTTCGATTCCTACCGTACTGTCCTCCAGTACCAGGCAGTCCTTTGCGGAAAGCCCCAGTTCTTCTGCCGCTTTCTGAAAGATATCTGGATAAGGTTTGCTTCGTTCCACCGTATCTCCATACACGATTTTCTGAAAATACCCATAGACTCCGGCAGTCTGAAGCATTAACTCTGCAGTCCGGTGGTTGGTGGATGTGGCGACTGCCATCCGGATCCGGTGTTCTTTCAAGTATTCCAGCAACTCCAGAAGACCTTTTTTTACCGGCACTCCGATTGTCTGATAATGCTCTGCAGCAAGCTGTCGCTTTACCTGTACCACCTGATCATAATTCAGAACCTCTCCGTACAGCTCTTCGAAAATGCTTCGAATCGCCTGGCCGTTTCTGCCACGGAATGAATCCACCGCTTCCGCGGAAATCTCGGTTCCAAATGTTTTTCCAGCCTGGCGCCAGAATTCCGTGGACAGCCGTTCTGTATCAAACATCAGCCCATCCATATCAAATATAACTCCTCTGATCATCTGTCTTACTCCCATATCTTATCTAATTCAAATTGCACAAAACGCCCTCTGGGCGATGTTGATACCATCGTCCAAAAGGCGGTCTTGATTTGTCTATTTTTTTTCACTGTAACCTTTAAAAAAGTCTCCCAGGGCATCCAGCGTTTTCAAAAGCACCGGAAGTTCATCCTCATCCAGTTTATCCAGAATCGTCTGGGTCATCTGCCGGTGATAATCCTCATGATGACGGTACGCCTTCACGCCTTTTTCCGTCAGTTTTACGAACACAACTCTGCGGTCTTCTTCGCTTCTTCTGCGCTCCACATATTTCTTATTCACCAGACTGTTCATGGCAGTGGTAAGCGAGCCTACCGTGATATTCAGCTTCTTCGCAATGGCCGACATATTATTCCCGTCTCCCAGTCCGACAGCCTCAATCACATGCATATCCTTATTAGAGAGATCTTTGAATTCTTCCGTAATAATCGCCTTTTCTTCCAGTTCCCAGATTTCATTGATCAGACTCACCAACGTATGATTGATCACCTTATATGCGTCTTCCATCCTATAATGCCCTTTCTAAACGCGTTACGCGCGACTTTCTTCTGTATCCCGCCGCTGACGCGACTGTCTGATTCGTTAGCTTATCAGTGAATCAATGACTTCTCTGACTGTCTCGATCCGGTCTGCACGGTATGCATAAGCTCCGCAGAACAGCAGCGCATCTTCAGTCTCGCCCTTAGCGGCATGAATCAGCGCATCCGTAATACAGTACGGAATCTCAGCCGGATTGCATTTATGAAGACATCCATGACAAGGGCTGTGGGGAATCTTCTCTCCCGCCATTACCTTTTTCATAAAGGAATTTAAAATAGCCCGTCCCGGCATTCCCACCGGACTCTTTACAATCACGATATCCTCTTCTTTCGCATGCAGATAAGCTTCTTTGTATCGGATATCCGCATCACACTCCTCTGTAGTCACGAACCGGGTCGCCACCTGAATAGCGTCCGCCCCCAGAGAAAATGCATGTTCCGCCTGTTCCCGGTTTTCAATTCCTCCAGCAATAGCTACCGGAATCTTCTTACCGTACGCTTCCTCATAAGTTTTCACCGTAGCAAAAATCCTGGCTACTTCTTTATCATAAGCCTGACTATAACGGTTCGGATCTTCTGCCGGATTCACTGCTATATCATCAGTATACTCCGTCAGCTGGTCTTTTGTAAATCCCAGATGTCCGCCGGCCTTTGGTCCTTCGATCACCAGCAGGTCCGGAACCCGGTGATACTTTTTATCCCAGAACTTCAGGATGACCTTAGCCGATTTATCCGTAGATACAATGGGCGCCAGCTTCACGTCCGAATCTCCGGCAATCTTCGGAAGATCCGTGGGAAGTCCGGCTCCTGAGATGATAATGTCCGCTCCGGCGTCGATGGCCGCGCGTACATACTCTTCGTAATGACGCATGGCCACCATGATGTTAAAACCAATCACACCATCCGGCGCAATGGCTCTGGCCTTGTCATACTCCTTTTTTACGGCTCTTAAGTTTGCTTCTAGCGTGTTCCGGTCAAAGTCCGGCTCACGAAAACCGATCTGGGCGGCGGATATAATTCCAACTCCGCCCTCTTTTGCAACAGCCCCGGCAAGATTGCCAAGACTGATACCGATTCCCATACCTCCCTGGATAATCGGCAGTTTTGCTTCTATATTCCCCAATTTTAACGGCGCTGCATTCATCAATCTTTTCTCCTACATTTTGCGGAATCTATTGTATCGGTGCTCGGTCAGCTCTCCTTCTGTCATGGTTCCATAATGCTCGATAAATGCTCTGATCTTCGCATCCATTGCTTTTGTAACTTCTTTCAAATTCTGTACCGTATAGTGGGACGGTTCCGTAAATACATGCTCCACAATCCCCATCTCGTACAGATCTCCTGCCGTCAGCTTCATCACTGCCGCGGCTTCTTTGGCCTTGCTGCTGTCCTTCCACAGGATGCTTGCGAATCCTTCCGGTGACAGAATGGAGTAAATGGAGTTCTCCAGCATCCACACTTCATCTGCTGTAGCCATGGCCAGCGCTCCGCCGCTTCCACCTTCTCCGATGATCACGGAGAGTACCGGAACCTTCAGGCCGGACATCTCATAGATGTTTCTTGCGATGGCCTCGCCCTGTCCCCGTTCTTCTGCCTCCAGTCCGCAGAAAGCTCCTGGCGTATCTACGAAACAGATGACCGGACGGCCAAACTTTTCTGCCTGTTTCATCAGGCGCAGCGCCTTGCGGTATCCGTCTGGAGACGGCATTCCGAAGTTGCGCATAATGTTTTCCTTGGTATTGGTCCCCTTTTCCTGGGCAATGACCGTCACCGGCATGCCATGGAAATAAGCCAGACCGCCCACGATGGCCTTGTCATCCGCATAATAACGGTCTCCGTGGAATTCCACAAAATCTGTGAACAGCGCCTGGATATAATCGCTTCCCACCGGACGGTCCTTCATCCGGGAAATCTGGACACGGTCCCAGGCGTCCGCCACCTTGTTGTGAAGGTGCGCGCTTTCCGGAGCCGCTTCCTCTGCCGCCGGAACCACTGTCTCTTCACCGGCGCCGTGCATTTTCAGGATCTGTCCCAGTGTTTCACGCAGCTTCGGACGCTCTACGATAGCGTCCACAAATCCATGCTCCACCAGGAACTCGGCTCTCTGGAATCCTTTTGGCAGCTTCTGTCCGATGGTTTGCTCGATGACACGGGGACCTGCAAAACCGATCAGCGCATTAGGCTCTGCCAGAATGATGTCTCCTAACATGGCAAAACTTGCCGTTACACCTCCGGTCGTAGGATCCGTCAGTACCGTCACATACAGAAGCCCTGCATCGCTGTGGCGCTTGATAGCAGCTGAGGTTTTGGCCATCTGCATCAGGGAAGTGATTCCCTCCTGCATTCTGGCTCCCCCGGAGCAGGTGAAGATAATCACCGGCAGTTTCTCTTCGGTTGCCCGTTCTACGGCTCTTGTGATCTTCTCGCCGACCACTTCGCCCATGCTGGCCATCAGGAAACGGCCGTCACAGACGCCGATCACAGTCTCACATCCCTGAATCTTTGCTTTTCCAGTGATGACCGCTTCATCCAGCTTCGTCTTCTCCTGCAAGTGCGCAAGCTTTTCTTCATATCCCTTATAATCCAGCGGATTACGTGTCTTCAGGTCCTTATCCCACTCTTCAAAGCTTCCTTCGTCGGCAACCATCTCGATCCGGCGGTATGCGTGTACCCGGAAATATCCGCCGCATTTCGGACAGATATAGAATCCGTTTTTTACATCCTCCGCGATAATAGCTCCTCCGCATTTATTACATTTGCGCAAAAGTCCTTCCGGGACCTCCGGACGGCTATGGTTCAGGGTAATGTATCTGGCCGATGCCAGTCTGGTTTTCTTAAACACATTGTCTAATTTCATAGGACGTCACCTTTTACAATCTTTCGATAAATTCTATATCAATGTTACCCGAGAGATAATCCGGATGATTCAGGATCTCGTACTGATAATCCACGTTGGTATCAATCCCTTCGATGATTACTTCTCCCAGGGCGCTCTGCATCTTGCGGATGGCTTCCTTCCGGTTCTTTGCCCACACGATCAGCTTCGCCACCATGGAATCATAGTAAGGCGGGATCGTATAACCGCTGTAAATGGCGGAATCAATCCGGATCCCCTTGCCTCCCGGCAGATACATGTCTGTAATGGTTCCCGGCGACGGGCGGAATCCTTTGGCCGGATTCTCCGCATTAATCCGGCATTCGATGGCATGGCCGGTCAGATGTACCTCATCCTGCGTATAAGAAAGCTGCTTTCCGGATGCAATCCGGATCTGCTCCTTGATCAGATCAATTCCTGTTACCCATTCAGTGACCGGATGCTCTACCTGGATTCTGGTATTCATTTCCATGAAATAGAAATTGCCGTTCTTCTCCAGCAAGAACTCGATGGTTCCGGCGTTCTCATATCCGGCAGCTTTCGCAGCCTTTACTGCCGCATCGCCCATTCTGGCTCTGAGTTCCTCTGAAAGGGCAATGGACGGAGATTCTTCAATCATCTTCTGGTGATTTCTCTGGATGGAACAGTCCCGTTCGCCAAGATGAATCACGTTGCCATACTTGTCGGCAAGAATCTGGAATTCAATATGTCTTGGATGCTGCACGAAATGCTCGATGTACATGGTATTGTCACCGAAGGCCATCTGAGTCTCCTTCTGAGCGGTCCGAAAGCTCTGTTCAAATTCTTCCGGAGTCTGGGCCACACGCATCCCCTTGCCGCCGCCGCCAAGGGCTGCCTTTACGATTACCGGATACCCGATCTCATCCGCAACCTTCGCGCCGGTTTCCACATCATAGATGGGCTCCTTGCTTCCCGGAATGACCGGAACCCCTGCAGACACCATAGTATTTCTAGCTTCCTGTTTGTTGCCCAGGCTTGCGATGACTTTCGAACTGGGACCGATAAATGTAATGTTGCACTGCTCGCACAGCTCTGCAAATTTACTGTTCTCGGACAGGAATCCGAATCCCGGATGGATCGCGTCTGCGCCGCTAACGATGGTAGCGCTGATAAGCCGGTCCATACTGAGGTAACTTTCACTGGACGGAGCCGGTCCGATACAGATAGCTTCATCCGCCAGCTTGGTGTGAAGCGCTTCCTTATCTGCCTGTGAATATACGGCTACCGTCTCGATCCCCATCTCCCGGCATGCCCGGATGATGCGGACCGCAATCTCGCCACGGTTGGCGATCAGAACTTTCTTAATCATGTTTCCCACCTATCCAATCATAAATGTCAATTCTGCACTGACTACTGTCTTGCCGTCCACACTGGCAATTGCCTCGCCGACTCCGACAGGGCCTTTCTGCTTGATGATCTTGGTTTCCAGACGCACCTTGTCTCCCGGTACGATCTTGCCTTTAAATTTACATTTATTGATGCCGCCGAAATAAGCGATCTTACCTTTATTAGCTTCCATACTGAGGATGGCGACCGCGCCCACCTGAGCCAGAGCTTCTACCGTCAGAACTCCCGGCATTACCGGCTCCTGCGGAAAGTGTCCGGCGAAGAACTCTTCCCGGTAAGAAACACATTTATAACCTACCGCATACTGTCCCGGCTCATAATCTTCAATATAATCAATGAGCAGGAACGGATGACGGTGCGGAATGATCTCTTTGATCTGATTAATATCTAAATGATTCATAACGCCCCTCCTGATTAAACAATCCGAAATAATGGCTGTCCGTATTCTACCGGCTGTCCATTTTCTACTAAAATTTCCGCGATGATGCCGTCGAATTCACTTTCAATCTCATTCATCAGCTTCATCGCCTCTACGATGGCAAGGGTCTGTCCCTTCTTCACAGTGTCGCCCACCGCCACGAACGGAGCCGCATCTTCTGCCGGCGCTGCATAGAAAGTTCCCACCAGCGGAGACTCCACAATCTTACCGGCCTTTACCGGTTCTTCTGCCTCTGCCGACGCTGTTTCCGGTGCTGCCGGCGCTGCTGCCGCCATCGGAGCCGCCGCAGATGCCGCAGGGGCAAATGCCGGCGCTGCCACAGGCATCGGCGCTGATACTACCTGAACCTTACCTTCTTTCTTGGTCAGCTGGATCTTCACTCCGTCTTCTTCATACTTAAATCCGGTCAGATCTGACGCGGATACACTTTCAATTAATTTAATCAGATTCTCAAATTCCATCATACGAATCCCTTCCCGGGTAACTAACCCTCATACTTTTTCAACAACAGTGTCGCATTGTGTCCGCCGAATCCCAGAGAGTTGGTCAGAACATAGTTCAGTTCCTTCTCCACCGGAGCTCCGATGGCGTAGTTCAGATCACATCCCTCATCTGCTTCCTTCGTTCCCATGGTCTGATGGATATAACCATCCTCGATGGATTTCACACAGGTCACGAATTCCACACCGCCGGCTGCTCCAAGAAGATGGCCGATCATGGATTTGGTAGAGTTGACTACCACATCCTTTGCCGCATCTCCCAGCGCCAATTTGATGGCTCTTGTCTCAAAGAGGTCGTTGTGATGAGTGCTGGTTCCGTGAGCGTTAATGTAGTCTACCTGAGACGGTTCGATTCCGCCTTCTTCCATAGCAAGGCTCATGGCTTTAGCCGCCCCGCTTCCATCTTCTGCCGGAGAGGTAATGTGATAAGCGTCGCCGGTAGCGCCATAGCCCACCAGTTCTGCATAGATCTTCGCTCCTCTTGCCTTTGCATGCTCCAGCTCCTCCAGCATAACAACACCGGCTCCTTCGCCCAGAACGAATCCATCTCTGTCCTTGTCAAACGGTCTGGAAGCAGTCATGGGATCTGGATTGGTGGATAATGCTGTCAATGATGTAAAACCAGCAACTCCGCAGGGACAGATACAGCTCTCTGCACCGCCTGCCAGCATAACGTCCGCATCGCCATACTGGATGGCCCGCAGCGCGTCTCCGATACAGTGTGTTCCGGAAGCGCAAGCCGTTACCACGTTAGTACATTTCCCCTTGAAGCCCAGCTGGATGGATACGTTTCCGGCCGCCATATTGGCGATCATCAGCGGTACCATCAACGGATTTACCTTGGAAGGTCCCTTCGTCAGAATCTTCTCATAATCTTTCTCTACTTCCTGCAGGCTTCCAATACCGGAACCGATGATGACGCCTGCACGGTACGGATCTTCTTTGGAAATATCCAGTCCGGAATCCTCATATGCTTCTTTTGCAGCAGCAACCGCATACTGAGAAAATGGTTCCATACGTTTTGCAGCCTTGAATTCCATTCTTTCTTTTGCCACGAATCCTTTTACTTCTGCTGCGATCTTTACTTTATAATCTGTGGTATCGAATTTGGTAATCTCTCCGATACCTACCTTGCCTTCTTTGATGCTCTTCCAGAACTCTTCCACCGTATTACCGATAGGAGTTACTGCGCCAAGCCCTGTCACTACGACTCTTCTTTTCATACTATCTATCTCCTCTATCTGCGCCCTCTGTTACATGACCATACCGCCGTCTACGTGCAGTACCTGGCCGGTGATGTATCCCGCGCTGTCGGAAGCCAGGAATGCAACCGCCGCTGCAATATCCTCCGTCTGTCCGAAACGTCCCAGCGGGATCTGACCTACCATAGCCTCTTTTACCTTATCGGACAGTACGTCCGTCATATCTGTCTGAATGAATCCGGGAGCAATGGCGTTCACCGTAACTCCTCTGGAAGCCACCTCTCTTGCCACCGCCTTGGTCAGGCCGATGACGCCGGCCTTGGATGCCGCATAATTTGCCTGCCCTGCATTGCCGCTTACGCCAACCACGGAAGACATGTTAATAATCCGTCCGCTTCTCTGCTTAATCATCTGCCGGGTGGCAAAGCGGATGGTGTTGAAAGTTCCCTTCAGGTTGGTATCCAGCACCTTATCGAAATCTTCCTCCGACATCTTCATCAGAAGTCCGTCTCTGGTGATTCCTGCATTGTTTACCAGAATATCCAGGCTTCCATGTTCTTTGATAACATCCTGGATAAAGGTCTCGCAGGAAGCAAAATCAGACACGTCGCACTGATAAAGCACCGCGGTTCCTCCCTGCGCTTCTATCTCTGCTTTTACGGCTTCTGCCTTTTCTTTGGAACCATTGTAGTTGACCACAACCTTCGCGCCCTGAGACGCAAGCTTACAGGCGATAGCCTTTCCAATTCCTCTGGATGCGCCTGTTACCACTGCTACTTTTCCTGTTAACATACGGCCTCCAATTCTGCAGCAACCTTCTCAATATCCGAAAGCTCTGCGATATTATATACTTTTACAGTTTTATCTATCTTTTTCATGAATCCTGCCAGGGTCTTACCCGGCCCGATCTCTACGAAAGTATCCACGCCGTCCGCAATCATGGCTTCCATGCTCTGCATCCAGCGCACCGGTGAACTCACCTGCTCCTTCAGAAGCTCTCTTGTCCGGCTGATGTCGGTAATAGTCTCCGTATTCACGTTGGTGACATAAGGAATCCTCAACTCATGGAGCTCCGTCTGTTCCAGCTCCTTCAGAAGCTCTTCTCCTGCCGGAACCAGCAGCGGAGAATGGAATGGTCCGCTGACGTTCAGCATGATGGTACGTTTTGCACCGGCTTCTTTTAATTTCTCTGCCGCTTCTTCCACAGCTTCTTTCTTTCCGGTGATGACGATCTGTCCCGGACAGTTGTAATTGGCGATGGTCACGCCTTCGATGTCCGCAATCACCTCTTCAATCTTTCCTGCGTCCATAGCAATAATGGCGCACATAGCTCCCACACCTGCGGGAACCGTATTCTGCATCAGGATTCCTCTCTTGCGGACCAGACGGATGGCGTCCAGGTCGTCCATGCCGCCGGCTGCGGCAATGGCGGAATATTCGCCCAAGCTGAGTCCCGCCGTAATGTCCGGGCGCAGCCCCTTCTCTTCGGCCACTCTTGTCATGGCAAGGCAGGTGGTTACCAGGGCCGCCTGGGTATATTCCGTCAGATCCAGCTTATCATTCTCCTCAAAGCAAAGCGTCTTCATATCCAGTCCAAGCGCTTCACTTGCCTGATCGTAAAGAGCCTTTGCGGAGGGGCAGTTCTCATAAAAATCCGCTCCCATTCCAGCCTTCTGTGCTCCCTGTCCGGGATAGATAAATGCTACTTTACTCATAGAATCCTGCTCCTTTTATCAATGCATCGGTTTCTTTTACCAGTTTCTCAATCAGCTCTTTACAGGACATTTTCTCTTTCACCATTCCGGCGATCTGTCCTGCCATCACGCTTCCGTTCTTCACATCTCCGTCTACAACGGCTCTGCGCAGTCCGCCCAGCGTCAGCTGCTCCAATTCTTCGAAGCTGGCACCGCTATTTTCCAGTTCAATATACTTCTTCGTCATATCATTGCGAAGGGCGCGTACCGGATGTCCGGTGGTTCTTCCGGTTACCCGGGAATCGATATCCTTCGCTTTGATGATTCTGTCCTTATAATTTTCATGTACCTGGGATTCATCGGTTACGACAAAATGAGTTCCCATCTGTACGCCTTTTGCACCCAGCAGAAATGCTGCCGCAATTCCTCTTCCGTCTGCGATACCGCCGGCTGCAATAACCGGAATATTTACCGCATCCACAACCTGTGGTACCAGAACCATAGTTGTGTTTTCTCCAATATGTCCGCCTGCTTCACAACCCTCCGCAACGACTGCATCGGCTCCGCAGCGCTCCATACGTTTTGCAAGGGCGACAGAAGCAACCACAGGAATCACCTTTACGCCTGCTTCTTTCCACATTTCCATATACTTCTCCGGATTTCCGGCGCCGGTAGTTACAACCTTCACGCCTTCTTCCACGATTACTTTTGCTACTTCATCGGCATATGGGCTCATCAGCATAATGTTGACACCAAAGGGCTTATCCGTCAGTTTCTTTGCCTCGCGTACCTGATCTCTTACCCAGTCTGCCGGCGCGCTGGCCGCGCCGATCAGTCCCAGACCGCCGGCCTCAGATACGGCCGCCGCCAGATGGTACTCCGCAACCCAGGCCATACCGCCCTGGATGATTGGATATTCGATTCCTAATAACTTGGTTACTTCTGTCTGCATAGTTCAAACCCCGCTTTTTCTTTCTAAATAATCAATACTTACAGTTTCTTTCCCTATTACTTACCGGATCCTGATTACTCTTTGTGAGCCTCGATGTACTTGATGACATCGCCTACAGTTGCAATCTGCTCCAGATCATCGGTAGGAATTTCGATTCCGAACTCCTCTTCCAGCGCCATCACTAATTCAAACAGATCCAGAGAATCTGCTCCCAGATCATCCTTGAAGGAAGACTCTTCTGTCACGCTTGCTGCGTCTACTCCCAGGTTTTCTGCTACCATTTCTTTAATCTGCTCTAACATCTTTTTTCTCCTTTTCATTCTCTCTTTTTCTTAATTTTCTTAAATATATTCATAAACTGTCCAGGACAGTTTACTGACTGTCGGGCCGGCAGCCTGATTTACTGCCAGTCAGCAATCGATGCTCCCCAGGTCAGCCCAGCGCCGAAACCGGCCAGCACGATCTTGCTTCCTTTTTCCAGCTTCCCCGCACGGTTCAGCTCATCCAGCAAAATGGGAATGCTGGCGGAAGAAGTGTTTCCATATTCCTGCAGGTTCATGGGGAATTTTTCAATCGGTTCATCCAGCCGTTTTGCTACGGCTTCTACGATTCTGCGGTTTGCCTGATGCAATACATAACAGGCAATCTCATTTTGCTCCACTTCATTGACTCTGAGAACCTCGTGGATCACTTCCGGAACACTTCGGACCGCGAATTTGAATACGGCCTGGCCATCCATCTGCATAAAATATTCATCATGCGTCAGTTCTTCCGGTTCCGCATGACTGGTCAGTCCGTTGCTGCTGTGCCTGCTCTTACAAGTCAGCGCTTCTCCTTTGTGCCCCTGGGAATGAGTCACCGGACGGTACATTCTTCCCTCTCCAGTTTTCAATACTGCCGCTCCAGCGCCGTCTCCGAAGAGGATACAAGTCCCACGGTCCTTCCAGTTAGTCAGATTGGACAGGCTCTCGCTTCCAATCACCAACGCTGTCTTATAAGCTCCTGTGGCCAGATAGGCTTCTGCTGTATTATAGGCCAGAAGGAATCCGGTACACGCCGCATTCAGATCGAAACAAGTGGCATTCTTTGCTCCCAGCTCTTTCTGCACGTCACAGGCTGCACAGGGCAATATCACATTGGATGATATGGTGGATACCAGAATCAGATCCACCTCTTCCGGCGCTACCCCGGCGTTCTCCAGCGCCCTTCTTCCCGCTTCCGCGGCCATGGACACCGTGGTCTCTTCCTGTATGATGTGGCGTCTTACAACTCCGGTTCTTTCCCGGATCCATTCGTCGCTGGTCTCTACCAGCTTGGCAATGTCATTGTTGTCCATTGAATAGGGCGGTATGTAAGATCCCGTCCCGCATATTATTCCCGTCATATGTCTTCCCCTGATTTATTTTGATTATAAATTATTTTGACTTTCAAAGTATATATCATGCATATAAGTCTGTCAAGTATTTTGATTATCAAAATAAATCTTTTTTCCGCATTTTCAGCTTTAGTCTGGCAAGAGCTTTTCTCGCATCCAGCTCGTTCACCGTATTTTCAGCAAGAACGGTGGTTTCATCCCCCATCGCTCCGGTCTTTTCATACGCTTTGTAATAACACTGAACCCCGTCCAATGAATCATTTTGCACCACAAAATCTTTGGCCGGAACCATACTCAGCGCCACTACCGGCACGCCTCTTTTTTGTGTCGCCTCGATGGCATGTGCATAATCCACGTGATTATTTCCCAGGCCGTTACAGGAAAATACAGCGCCGTCCGCCCTGGCGCACTCTAAAGTCACGCCAATCCGCTCTGCAGAAAGATATTTATCTTCATTCTTATCCGGCGAACCTACGATAATAATTCCCCGAAGATTCACATCGGCATCCTCTGACAGCACCTCTACCAGCGGATCCCGGTAATAATGAAGGGATGTTTCCTTCATACTGGTTCCGATTCCCATCTTCATCACCTCCTCCACTTGTTAATCCATGGCTCTCATCACGCCGTCCCGGAACTCGTTAGGCGTAACCAGTACCGGCATACAGCCCATATCGATGACGGACCGTCCGCCTTCGAATCCGCAAGGTTCGTCCCCGAACATCCGGGTATCGTAGACCGCCCCCTGGCCGGATACTTCTTTTACGATGTAAACATCCTTGCGCCAGGGTTCATAAGTTTCCTGAAAGGTATGCTTTTCTGTACACCGGTATCCATTGAATCGCTTCATCTGCTCCCGGAAGATCTGGCAGAACCGGTCGCAGGCGCGGTGAGCCGCGTCCGGTCCCGTGCGGTCTGCCCAGGTACCTTCCTTTAGCACCACATCAAAAGACACCAGAAGATCGCTTTTTAGCGGTGTTCCTGCCCGTCCCCAGGCAATCTTCTCTGCCAGGATTCCATCACTGGCGCCAAAGTTGCACACCTGTCTTCCACTTTCATCGACTCCGGTCAGCAATACATACACTCCTGTAAGGGTATGGGTAATCCCTTCCCCAACTTTCCCCAGCACCTTCGTAGAAAGCGGGATAACATCCATGATGGTGTTGGTGTGCTGTTCATGCTCATCCGGACGGATGATGCGGATTCCGATGTCTTTTATCAGCGGCTCCTTTCGCAGAATCTGGCCAGCCGTGTCTTTGCAGATAGTCATGTGCCCGTCCACCGTTACTTTGTTGTCTTTTCCGAAGCAGACGTCGGACACATGATAGCCTCTTACAGTCAGTCTGCTGCCTGTCTCCATAATTGCAACCACTTCCTTTCATAAAAATGTTTTTCTCATACATTTTTCTCATACATATAGATACTATGCTGTGAATATCTGTACGCCTTTTCCTTCCAGAATGTTCCCCAGACCATAGACCACCTGACTGATCACATATCTGCCCTTATCTATGAAAATTTCCACCAGATTCGGATCCACATAAATATCCAGCTCACACTGGCCTTTCCCCATATCCGGAGTCTGCGCCGTCATACAATACCCGGAGTTCTTTCCAAACACACTACTACGGTCTGTCATGACACGTCCTTTTCTCATCCATATACGGAATCCTCCAATGTTCAACTGCTCTCCTTCTCCAAGTTTCGTGCAGATACGAAACGGCCGTCCGCTCTCCCAGATCTCAGACACCGGCGCTTCCCGGCAGAAATAAGACTCCACCGCCGGGTGTACCCGAAAACATACTCTGTCACCGTTCCATTCCACCACTCTTGGCAGACACATCATCCCGATCCAGGGGCTCCTTCCATCTCTCCCTTCTACCGGCTGCGGCATCCGCATCCACCCAATCATGATCCGTCTTCCTTCCGCATCCAACATGGTCTGCGGCGCATAAAGATCCAATCCATAGTCAACAAACTGTCTTGGTCCCAGAAGACACATCCGGCAGTCCGGAAAAGAAAGCTTCACCGGCCAGCACATGGCATGATGCTGGTATTCTGTTTCCTGCTCTTCCACCCACATGGGAGAACCCAGCAGAATACTGGCATTGTCAAGTTCGAATACATCCGGACATTCCAGCATTTTTCCAAATTCAGCAGTTCGATACTGGTTCCGGTATTCCCAGTTGATCCCGTCTTTGCTGTAATAGAACAGAATTCTTCCCTCTTTATTGCAGAATGTGCTTCCAAGAGCCATATAATACTCCTGGCCCCGGCGCCATACCTTGGGATCCCGTGTATCCCTGGCGTCGCCTGTTTGCTCATCCTGAAGAACCGGTATGATCTGTTTCTTCGCGTGATCATTATCAAAATGTCTGCCATCTTCAGATATTAACATTGCCTGACTGGTTTCGAATACATTATCCCCGGCAAGATGAATATCATCCTCATTTTCCTGCAGATATCTCACAGCAGAATAATACAGATACAACCTGTCATCCTTTGCCATCGCGCTTCCTGAAAACACTCCATTTCTGTCATATCCCTTCGTGGGATATAAGGCTACTCCCAGGTGCTCCCAGTGTATCAGGTCTTTGCTCACTGCATGTCCCCAGTGCATGGTTCCCCATCTGGGTCCGTATGGAAAATACTGGTAAAACATGTGATATTCTCCACGGTAATAAATCAGTCCATTGGGATCATTCATCCAGTTCCCTGGAGCTTTTAAATGTAGCTCATCTGTTATCATACTTTTGCTCCTCTTCTCTATACGATTAAATTATATAAAGAAAGAGGGCATTCATCAATCCCTCTTTCCTTTCCACATATTATTTTACGGCTCCTGCCACTACTCCGCCGATAATCTGCTTCTGCAAGATCATATACAGAATTAAAATTGGTATTACACAGAGCAGTAACCCTGCCATAATCGTACCGTAATCTGCCGAATACGTTCCATAAAAACTATAAGTGGACAGTGGAAGCGTCAATAGTTCTTTGTCTGTCAGCACCAGCGACGGCAACAGAAAATCATTCCAGAATGCCAGTGAATTCAGAATAACCATTGTAGAAATTACCGGTTTCAACAGCGGAAGCACTATCCGGAAAAATGTCTGAGAATGCGTACAGCCATCAATATAGGCCGCCTCTTCCAGCGCTATCGGTACATTTCCCTTGATAAATCCATGGAACATGAATACGGACATGGCCATGGAAAATCCTGTATGCATAAATATCAGGGTCAGTCTGTGATTCAAGATATTCAACGTTCCGCCATAAATGCTTACCAGCGGTATCATAATAGCCTGAAAAGGAATGATCATAGAGGCTACCATCAGAGCAAACGTAAGCCGGGAAATCCGGTTGTTATGCCGCACAATGTAGTAAGCAAGCATAGCCGCCAGGACAGTCACCAGGACTGTAGCCGACACCGTAACAATCAAAGAATTCTTAAACGCATTTAAAAAATCCATCTGCGTATACGCTTTAACAAAATTGTCAAAAGACAGTCCCTTGATGGTGAATAGCCAGGAAAACGGGCTTTTAATAATATCTCTTTTTTCCTTCAGTGAGTTAATCACCACCATAAGAAATGGAAACATGTATGCAACAAATATGATAAGCAGCCCCGCCATAGCGAGGGCATTCGTAACTTTTCTCTTGGTTCCGCCAATCATCTTTTGATTCATTATGCTTCTACCTCCCTTTTCTTTGTCAGATATACCTGCACACCACTGATCACCGCAACAATGATAAACAGAATGAGCGCTTCTGCCTGGCCAACGCCGAACTGCCTGGACGTAAACGCCTTCTCATAAACATGCATTGCCGCCATCTCCGTTGTTCCGTATGGCGCTCCTGCCGTCAGTGACAGGTTTACATCATAAACCATAAATGCTCTGGATAAAGTTAAAAACAAACAGATTGTAATCGATGACATCATCAGAGGCATAACAATGTTTTTCAGCTTAATCCACCCCTTAGCTCCATCGATGCTGGCTGCTTCCATCACATCTTCACTCAGTCCCATGAACCCGGCTACATAGATCAGAATCATATAACCGGACAGTTGCCATACCGTCACCAGGACAAGCGCTGCAAATGCATGATCCGGATCCGACAGCCAGGACGCCTCAAAAAGACGCCATCCGGTCGCCTCGCCTATACTGACAAAAACTCTGGAAAACACAAACTGCCAGATATATCCCAGAACAATACCTCCAATCAGATTAGGGGTGAAGAATCCGGCCCGGAAAAAATTCTGGCCTTTTATCCCTCTTGTCAGAAGATAAGCAATGGCAAAAGCGATTACATTTACAATCACCACAACAAAAATCACATACTTAAAGGTAAGCAGCAACGATGTCCAAAACTGGCCGTCTTTTAACACTCCCGTAAAGTTCCGCAGCCCTATAAAATTTTTTACACTTGCCACTCCGTCCCAATCTGTCAAAGTAAGATAGACTCCATAAACAAATGGAAGAATCACTACTGCTGCAAAACAAAACATACCGGGTAACGCAAACAGACAAAAATCTTTCCCTTCACTTTTTGATTTCATAGTTTTTTCCTCCTATTTCTGTTCAGCCCAGTATGCTTCCATGGACTGGATCAATTCCTTTTTATCGCTTCTTCCGGCCAGATACTTCTGCATTGCCGCCCCCAGCACCGACCAGTGGTCATTGGGCACAATTGCCGCCGCATTGAATGCTTTGCCCTCATGTACGTGCCGGTACACATCCTGACTCAGCGGATCTGCCGGTTCATAAGGATTGTTCTGGAAAGGCGGAATCAGATTGCAGGTTTTCACCAACATCTGCTGACCAATTTCACTGTATACAATCCAGTTCAAAAACTGCTTTGCCGCCGCCTGTTCCTTCTCGGAAGACATCTGACCGTCCAGCATGACCTGCTTGGACGGAGACGCTTGAATCTTCTGATTTACATAGTCGTCCGGATTATCATTAAAATAATAGGGAAGGAAACCATATGCATCTTCCTTTTCTGCACCGGCTTCTTCCAGATTCGGCCAAGCCCAGTTCCCATTAAACCAGAAAGCCGTCTTACCGTCTGCCAGATCAATAGCCATTTCATCATAATCAGCTCCCAGAGGATCGGCTTTTGCCACATTATACTTTTTCAGCACATCAAACATGTCCAGAAATTCGCTCATGCGATCATAAGAAGCCAGATCCAGCTTTC
Source organism: uncultured Lachnospiraceae bacterium (assembly GCA_949287925.1). GTDB lineage: Bacteria > Bacillota > Clostridia > Lachnospirales > Lachnospiraceae > Merdimonas. The sequence goes on along the minus strand of CASEIR010000068.1, from coordinate 6,980 downwards.
CCTTCTTTATCAGATCTATTGCTTCTGCTGCTCCTTCCGAGGTGCCGTCATAGGTCTCATATACGTACTGGAGATGATGCGCTCCCAAAGACCAGTCTTCTTTTGCCAGCGATACTGGTTTTTCCATCCCAGCGTCTGCCATCCGTTCCAAAAGCTTTTTAAAATCCCCTAAGGTCCGGATAGATTCTGGATCAAAGGGTTCTCCCAACACATCCTCAACAGCCTTTTTATTGTAGATAATTCCCCTTCCTTCAATACACAGCGGAAAACTATAGACTTTTCCATCGATTTCCGTCAGGTAATCCTGTGCCTCTTCCGTCCACATCTCATTGCTGAGGTCTGCCGCCTTTTCTTCTGCTAATGCAATGACGTCTGTGGTATCCAGAATAGATAATGTAGGCGGATTTCCGGAATTATAAAGGCTTACTACCTTCGTGTACGGAGAATCGCCATCTGTTACCGGCATTACTTCAATATGTACCCCTGATTTTTCTTCATATTGCTTCGACATCTCCTCCAGTGCAGTCTGAATCTCCGCTTTTGAATTCAACAAAGTTATACTGGTACCGCTCAGAGAAGCATCATACGTAAAGGTATCCAACGATGTATCGATGGGTTCTGTTTTCTCTACTTCATTTGGATCATCCGGATCGCTTGCAAACCCGAATCTGCATCCTGTAAGCGATATCATCAGCATTGATGTTGCCAGACTCATTGCCAGAATCCTGGTTACAACCTTTTTTTTCATTCTTTTTCCTCCTTATTTTTGTCTTTTTCTGTTATCGAAACCGGTTAAGTAACCGGTTACTTTTTCGTTAATCTTAGCATTTGAGATCTGAACAGTCAAGAAAATCTCTGCAATTTACAAATCTTTGTCTATTTTATCTGATTGTAAGAATTCGTTTTCATACACATTTTACAAAACCGGTTACTTTACCGATTACTTATTGTGCGGCATCAAAGATTTTGTTATACTTAAACATAGAAACCAGAGTGGCCTGCATATCAACCACAGAAAGGAACAACATGGGAAACAAGAAAAAAGTAACCTTTGATGACATTGCAAAATATACACATTTTTCAAAAACTACGATTTCCCGGTATTTCAATCATCCAGATTCTCTCACGCTGGAGAATCAGCAGATTATTTCTGATGCATTAGAAAAACTGAATTATCAGGAAAATAAGGTGGCTCGGATTCTGGCTAATGGGAAGACGGAATTCATCGGAGTCATTATTCCAGATCTTTATCATCATTTCTTTTCAGAAGTTTTAAACCGGATTTTATCTACCTATGAAACCTTTGGATATAAATTTCTGGTTTTTATCGGGAACGAACACGAAGATACAGAACGTCAGTATATCCAGGAGCTTTTATCCTATCAGATTGAAGGTATGATCATCATGAGTCATACTATCCCCTCTTTGGAACTGTCCGCACTTCCGATTCCGATTGTTGCCATTGAACGGGAAGATCAGCATATCAGCAGTATAAATACCGACAACTATATGGGCGGTTATCAGGCTGCCGCGCTTCTCGCCGGTCATGACTGCGATGTGTTGATTCATATCAATTCTCCTATGGATGTACATATTCCAGCTTATGGAAGAATCCAGGGGTTTACAGATTTTTGCAAAGAGCAGTCCCTGGAACCACTATTGTACCTGCGGGATTTTGGACGCGCCTACGATTCCGATCTCCCGCTGCTGTCGGAAATCATAGAAGAACTGGATCTTACCTATGCCGGCAGAAGAAAAGGCATTTTTATTTCCAACGATACACTTGCCAATACATTTTTGAATTTATTGTTTCGAAAATACGGATGTCTGCCGAAAGACTACTATCTTGTAGGATTTGATAACTCTCCCATCTCCCGGGAATCTGTACTGTCTATTAGCACCATCGGCCAGCAGATTGATCAGCTTGCATATGAAGCTGTTCAGCTGTTGGTAGAGCAGATGAATGAGCGCAAAAAAAGAAGACCGGCTCCATTAAAAGAGCCGGTCCATAAGGTAATTCCTCCTGTCATGTTCCGACGTGAAACCACCGAAAAATCCGAATAGTCCGGTTACATGTTCAGCCGTTCCACGACTTCCGCCGCCTTCGGTGTGGCAGCAACTCCTCCGAAGCCGGTTTCTTTGAGACTTACGTCCATCTTGTCTCCTACCTCTTTCATAGCATCAATGACCTGGTCCACCGGAATCTGGCTTTCGATTCCGGCCAGCGCCATGTCTGCGGCCGCCAATGCATTCACGGCGCCCCCTACGTTTCTCTTCACACAGGGCACTTCTACCAGGCCGCCTACCGGATCACAAACCAGACCCATCAGGTTTTTCAGCGCCATGGCGCAGGCATGTCCGATCTGCTCTTTAGTACCGCCTTTTACATAAGTGATCGCTGCCGCCGCCATTCCAGAACCGGATCCGATCTCTGCCTGACACCCGCCGGAGGCTCCGGCCAGATAAGCCCGGTTAGCAATGATCTGCCCGATTCCCGCCGCCACATACATAGCTTTGATCATCGTTTCCTCCGGCACCTGATACTCCCGGTAATAGGTCACCAGCACCGCCGGCAGCACTCCGCAGGCCCCGGCAGTGGGCGCCGCCACGATCCGTTTCATACAGGCATTATTACATCCCATCTTTAAGGCATTGGTCATAACCTTACCCATATAGTCTCCGCAAAGGGTATCTCCTTTCTGACGGTAAGTTTCCATCTGTCCGCCTTCTCTTCCCACCAGTCCACTTCCAGACACCAGTTCCGGCTCATAGGCATCAATACCGTCCAGCATGGCCTGCCACATCTTCTTCATCTGTTTCCAGGAATCTTCCTCTGTCGCATCCCGCTCGGATACGTCTTCCAGCTGGATGGCTTTCCAGAACTCGACCCCTTCTTTTTCGCATCTTTCATATGCTTCTTCTACTGATTGAAATGACATATGCTCTTTGCTCCTCCATTTCTCCTGTCACTAAGCTCCATTGGCCTTCAGGAATATAACTTTAATAATTCCTTCCTTGCTCTCCAGCATACGGATGGCTTCTTCTGAAACGATCTGATCCGTTTCCACTACCATTACGGCAAATCCGCCTCTTTTATCCCGGAATACGGTCATAGTTGCAATGTTAATGTTATCCCTGCTTAATGCTGCAGACACCTCCGTGATCCGCCCGGGCTGGTCTACATTTCGAACGATCAGAGTGTTACTCTCCCCGCTGAAATTCACGTCGATCCCGTCCAGTCTGCTGACACGGATCCGTCCGCCGCCGATGGAATATGCCTGGATCTTCATGGTTTTCTTTCCTGCTTTCTCCATGATGATCTGGGCTGTGTTGGGGTGGGCCCCCTTCAGATCCTTACATTCGATCACAAATTCCATCCTCTGTTCCTGTGCGATCTCAAAACTGTGCGGAATCCGCATGTCGTCCGGCTTCATCCCCAACAATCCGGCGATCAGCGCCCGATCTGTGCCATGTCCTTTCCCGGTAGCCGCAAATGATCCGTGCAGATACACCGTCGCATGATCCGGCTGGCTCCCGAACAGCTGCCTTGCGATCAGTCCGATCCGGACCGCCCCGGCCGTGTGGGAACTGGAAGGTCCTACCATAACCGGTCCCAAAATGTCAAAAATACTTCCCATCTGCTTATCCTCTCTTTATTTTTGATTGACATAGTTCTATTTTTTATTATACCGATATAAAGATAGGTTTACAACGAATAATTGAACCGGTCCGGGGATTTTCTCATATACTAAATCAACAAAAATAAATACACAAAAAGGGTTCTGATTTATGTATATCATTTTTCCTATATTTCTTTTATTATTATTGTTCCTGGCCGTGTTCATGCGCTGCCGCAGACAGCGTATCATCCGGCGCATCTGCAGTCTCACTGTCCAGGAAAAGCTGTGCCGTCTCAACGAGCTTCTGGAGCCCTTCGGCTTCGAATACCAACTGGCCCAGGACATCTTCGTGTCCCGTCGGGATGCCTGGCAGCGGGAATACGGTTACTGCCGGCTCTACGATGTGGCCGCTCCAGGCTGGGGCATGCTGTTTGACTGCGAGCCAATCTATTTCGATTACCAGGGGCATACCTGGCTGATCGAATTCTGGAAGGGACAGTATGGAATTAATATCGGCGCCGAGGCCGGAATTTACCGGTCTCATGAAATCGTCCCGTCAAACCGCCGGGCATCTGCTATTTTCCATACGATATCGGACGAGGAACTGCCTGTTTTCGATCTGGAGCTGCGCCGCGGTACGGTTCCAGTCTGCCGCACTGCCAAAAGGCACTGGTGGCTGGCCTGTTTTCGCATGGGGACACTGGAAGAGCCAGAAATGTTAAGTTGCCGCATCTCCATTACGTTCCCTCATGCCGAAATGCAGGCTGCATTTCTCAATGGCTGCAGAGAAGCCGGTCTGAACCGGTCCGGCCTGTGTGTCTGTGACCGGTGTGTGTCCTTCACTCTGGATACGCCCCATTCTCTGCAGCCCCGCGCCTATCAGCCGCTGATCTGTGCCTGGACCCGGCTGCGCAACCGGTTCTTTTTGTACCTGTACCGCAAAATGACAGCACCGTTCTGCTGCACGCCGGATCGGCTCCTGTATCTCTATGAATATCTTCCTGCATTCTTCCGGCGCACCTTCTGCCGACGGAAGCGGCGCCTTCATAGGAAGGGAACTGCCTATGGCCGCCGGTAACAGGCTTACCCGGGCCTTCCGGGATGCTCCTGTTCTTCCTCTGACTCCGGCAGACCGGTATGTCCTGATCAGCGACTGTCATCGGGGGACCGGACTGGCCGGCGATAATTTTCTCAAAAACCAGCACCTGTACTTCGCGGCTCTGTCCAGCTATTTTGACCAGGGCTACACTTACATCGAACTGGGAGACGGAGATGAGCTGTGGGAAAATCGTTCTTTCGAGGCCATTAAGCAGATCCACAACAATACCTTCTGGCTGTTGTCCAGATTCTATAACGCCGGACGGCTGTATATGCTCTACGGCAATCATGACATGGTCAAACGTTCTCCCCGTTTCGTGACCTGCAGCTGTACTTCTTACCCCTGCAGCGCCTGCGGAGAGCAGGAATTATTTCCAGGGATCCGCTTCTTGGAAAGCCTGATTCTCCGCCGGCAAGACGGGCGGCATGACCTGTATCTGACCCACGGCCATCAGGCGGATTTTCTCAACAGTGTTCTCTGGCGTCCGTCCCGTTTTCTGGTCCGCTATATCTGGAAACCACTGGAGCAAAGAGGTTTCCTGGATCCTACCAGCGCTGCCAAAAACAACACCCGCAAGAAGCTGATCGAGGAACGTTTGTCCCGGTGGGCTTATGCCAACGACTGTATTCTGATCACCGGACATACTCACCGGCCTATGCTGGAGAAAGGGTCTTCTTATTACAACACAGGCAGCTGCATCCATCCCCGATGCATAACTGCCATAGAAATTCGGGATCTGCAAGCCGTTCTGGTAAAATGGACCGTACGCACCCGGAAGGATTTTACCCTCTATGTGGCCCGGGAAATCTTAAGCGGCCCCGTGTTTCTGGAATAGTTTTTTCTGGAAGGGAATTGTAAATCCGGCTGTAATGTGTTACCCTTAGGAAACGTTATCTGATGAAATATTACAGCGAGGAGAGTACGATATGAATAAAAAGGAAGTATTAGAGATCCGCAGGCAGTTTTCTCCGGAAAATTGTGCTATCACCCGTATCTGCGGCTGTTATGTAGATCATGAAAAAGAAAAAAAGACGGAACTTAAAGAAGCGTTTCTGTCCCTGCCTGAGGAAGAGGCGTTCAAGTATTTTGACATTTTCCGCCACACTCTGTCCGGAACACTTGGGAAGAATATGATCGATATGGAATTTCCCCTTGCCCAGGAACAGCACGGCGGTACCCAGGAGTTTCTTCTGAAGCTGCGGGACAGCCGGCTGGAAGATGATATGCTGGTGGAAGAGTTCTACGATAAGGTAATCGCGTCTTACGATTACGCCGAAAATTATTATATCATCCTGATTCACGCAGTCTATGATGTGCCCGGGAAAGCTTCCGACGGCATGGAAATGTTCGATGCTTCGGATACGGTGTATGAGCATCTTCTCTGCAGCATTTGTCCGGTCAACCTGAGCAAGGCGGGTCTTAGCTACAATGCCCGGACCAATCATATCGAGGACCGGATCCGTGACTGGATCGTGGAAGCCCCTGTCAAAGGATTCCTGTTCCCGGCTTTCCAAGACCGGGCCAGCGATGTACACCATGTTCTCTACTATACCAAGAAGCCGGAAGACTTGAATCCCAGCTTCATCGATGGAGTGCTGGGCAGCCAGATTCCTCTGACCGCAGGCGATCAGAAGACTTCCTTCCAGGCTATCGTCAGCGATACTCTTGGAGATGCCTGTGACTACGATGTGATTCGCAATATTCACGATAATCTCAATGAAATGCTGGAGGAAGCCAAAGAAGAACCGGAACCGCTGGAGCTGTCCAAGCCAGATGTAAAGCGGCTGCTGGAGCGCAGCGGTGTCCAGCCGGAGCAGATGGAATCCTTTGATAAAGGATTTGAAGAGGTGATGGGCGAACAGAAAACATTCCTGGCTTCCAATATCGCCAATACCCGCACTTTCCAGATTGAGACGCCCGACATCATCCTCAAGGTGAACCCAGAGCGTTCCGACCTGGTGGAGACCCGGGAAATCGATGGCCGGCGCTGCCTGGTCATTGCCATTGACGACCACCTGGAAGTGAATGGAATTGAGATTCGAAGATAAAGATTTCCACTTATTTAATTTTTTTCAAAAAAATCGCAAAAAGTATTTGCATTATAGTTCAAACTATGGTATTATACTTTTTGTCGAGCGGAGATGGCGGAATGGCAGACGCGCTAGATTCAGGTTCTAGTGGAGGCAACTCTGTGAGGGTTCAAGTCCCTTTCTCCGCATGGAAGAAAACCTTGAAAACGCAAGTTTTCAAGGTTTTTTGTT
>CASEIR010000067.1 GCA_949287925.1 uncultured Lachnospiraceae bacterium | reverse complement strand
CACACTCCTGAATGTAGATTCTATTTTCGGGACATTGGTAAGAGAGCCGATCGCCGATGCAAGAATATTGACCAGATCTTCCAGTTCCTGTGTCTTTTCAATATGATGCCTCTCAATAATATCTTTCAGATAAGTTTCTTCAAACAGACTTGTCAGGTAGGAAATTTTCTGTTCCTCTGTCTTCATGACCGCAGTAAGGGGAAGTCCTCCGTACAGCATATAGTCCGCCCATCCGTGATAGATATCCTCCTCGTACACCTGCATAAATTCTTTGAATGTCAGCGGGAAAATATGGATTTCATCTCCTCTTCCACGAAATTCCGTTATGATGTCTTTGGAAAGAAATCTGGAATTGCTTCCTGTCACATACACATCTGCATTGTCAATATGCAGCAGCGAGTTTAATACTTCTTCAAATTCACTTAAAAGCTGCACCTCATCCAGAAGAATATAATGCATCTCCTGATCCTGAATACAAGATTCAATATATTCCAGAATAACGTCCGGATCACGGTACTGCCTGTGCTTTCTCTGATCCAGTTCAATCCGGATAATATGAGATTCAGGTATCCCCTGCTCCAGCAGATACTTCTGAAATATGTGAAAAATGAGATAGGATTTACCTGATCTTCTTACGCCAGTCACTACCTTTATCATTCCATTATGCATCCGATTGATCAGATCCTGAAGATATTTATCCCGTTTGATTTCCATCCTTGCCTCTCCTCCATTGAATATTTTTGACACTTTTACCAGTTTTGTTCAATATCATTATATGCGCTCAAATCTTGTTCTGCAACTCTATACTGAATATTTTTGACACATCTTCCATTTTCATTCAAAATCTATCTTTTGATATAAAAATACAGACATACGCTCTTGGGCAGTATGCCTGTGTCATTTCATTATAACAAATATAAACCGTTCTATATTATTACCTCTATATGTATGGTACTCTTACTTACTCCGAACATCTTTGCCGCCTGTCTCACCGTTGCCTTGTGTTCAATAATGTAACATGCAATCTCCACTGCCCTCTCCTCAATATATTCCTTCATATAATACCCCTGCATAGTCTTTTTTTTACAATCTATGCAAGGGTATACTTATCTATGCTTTTACTCCCTGAAAACTCTGCTCCGCTTTGATTATCCACATGCTGTCTTTCTGATCAGTGTAATATGAGGAATAAATTTAGTTTCCCTTTACTCCAATCCAGAGAAAATCTCCAAAATTTCCTTTTTCGAAAAGGCCCAAGCGAAAAGTGGAAAACGGAACTCCTTCAATAATATTTTTCACCCTTGCCGGGTCATCATATCCGCCGATAAACGCAAGCGTCAGATGCAGATTCTGGGCTGGTGCATAAGATTTCCCTAAAATCCAGCTTTTCGCATTTCATCCATCATAGCTGTCCTTCGGTAATACGCGGCCCGCCAGTTTTTCGCGATTTCTACCGCTTTTTCCTTTCCTCCCGGATATCTCCGGATCTTTTTCAGATAATTCATCAATTCCCTGTATTTATTTCTATTGCCTGCGGTTCGTGCCTGATTACTTAAATATGTAATGTATAAGTCCCTTACCTGTTCCGGAAATTTCTCTTTCAGTACCTTTTCGTATCGGTCCAGATTATAGATAAATCCTTCTTCTTTCAGATATTCCAGCATACGCTCATACATCCCTTCTGCCTCCATAAATGGATACAGAACAATATAATTCTTACGGTCTTTCAGGATGCGCTCCCTATAATCATCCCACTCCTTGTCGGCACAGACCTCTTTTAGTTTCTGAATATAGGTCAGAGTATTCTGCGGATAACTAAAAACATAGTCCCGCAACTCGTCTTTGTAAGCCTTTTTATCTGCCTGCTTTTCATATATTGAAATCAATTGCTCGCTGTATCCGGCAAGCAGTCCTGGATGCTCTTTATCCAGAATTTTACTTTCCTGCAGGATCCGAATCACCTCATCCATGTTCCCCTGCTCATAGTTCTCCTGTATCTCCAATCTTCTTACCGCCGAAAACATCCAGTGCTTTCTGCGATATTCTTTTATCTCTTCCTTCGAAAAATGCAGCCGCTCCATAAGCTCCAGGCGCTGCATTATATTATTTTCATAACCATACCGCGGACTCCATGTACTGCCGCAATCCGTGGAAGATCCCTGCGCTTCTATCTTTTCATCCAGATACTTCAGCTTTTTTTCTAATACTTCACGAACCTGAAATTCGTGAGTCAGAAAATCTTCCATATAATCTTCCAGGTAATCCGCGACATAATCACAGTACAGATGACTCATAAACCATGAAAATATTTTATTCTTTTCTTCTTCATTGCAATTACAGAGTATTGCTTTCCATTTATCATAACATGCGTTTGCAATCTCGGATATACCACCATCCGAATCATCTATATCTATATTTCCAATGGTTCTGAACACATAATTCGTCAGTTCAAATGCCTCCATCCAACACTTTCGTTCTAGCAATATGTCTGTTTTCTCTTCCAGATACCTCTCCAGCGCCCAGATAAAATCCCATGCGTTCCGGTAATCAATATAATCGCTCCGGTCACCGTACTGCCATACAAGCTGATCCACCCCCTCTTTTAAATGGTTCATCTGCTTCTCATCTATCTTTACGGCATATCTGGTCATAAGAACATTCCTGATGTCGCTGTTGTGTCCGACGATTTCTTTTACAAAAGAGCGTAATTCTTTTTGAGACATATTTTCAATGATTTCTTCCAGCTCTTCTTCCGGCAGAACGGAATCCACTTCTTCCGGCAGAATTTCTGCATCATCCCAATCCTCAATCTCATAAAGAACAGCAGCCATGTGCTTGCAATTATTTCCCTCTTCTGCATAGGGACAAGAACAGTACATTTCACAAACCTTTCCTTCATCTATTTCAATATCTACTTCATAATCCTCTGTTCCCTCTACAATTGCATGATATCCATATTCCGTTTTATGGAGTTCCAACACTGCGCCGTCATAATAATACATTTCCCCTCGTCCAAGAATATGCTCTTGAAACAGATTTTTCCAGCCACTCATAATCGTTTCCTCCATTGTAATCAAGTGAATATCTATCTACCTATTTCTGCTTATTATATCAAAAGCACCCTTAGGTTTCCACCTAAGAGCGCTCTTGTTTTTCTCTACTTTATCACCCACACAAACTGTTTAATATTATTACCTCTATATGAACCTTACTCTTGCTGATTCGGAATCGTTTGGCTGTCTGCCTCACAATCGTATTATTCTCTATGATATAATCAACAATCTCCACAGTTCTCTCTTCAAAATAACCTTTCAAAATCTCCCTGCAAACGCCATTTTTACAATGTATACAGGGAGACCGGATGTCTCTGCATGCCGCACCTTCTGCCAATCAATTGATTGTCCAACTAATACATCAACTATCTTTCAATACCTCAACTCAATTTAAAAGATTTTAGTTGATATATTATCTCAATTCATAAAATACATGTCTTCCCTGTTGAACTTTTTTCAATAAATTCTATTTAATAAGCCTGTTTACTGCGATCGAAGCACCTTGTGAACCGCCGTATCATCTACTCGCACCATTCCATCCAATCTAAACGGCCTTTTTAAATCACTTACCAATTTAGGAAGAATTCTTTTAATAAAATTGTACAAGTTATTTCCCCACGAGCCATCATATGTTAATCTATCACTCCATCTTCTCTCTGCTGAAAGGTTTGTCTGGTCTAAATAATCCATTCGGATATTATCAAATCGCTCCCTTATCGATAATCCTTTTCCGAACATTAACAAGCCTGCAGTTGTTATCCCTTCTCTTCCAGTTGTTCTATCAACTGTATATGCGCCAAGATTTCTTAGAAACTATTTATTGTATCACGCATTTGAACGCCTATAAATCGACTCATTATCCGCCGCCTGCCAGAATCGCCAGAACTACCACAATTGACAGTATTTTAACCGCTACGCCTTTAAAAATATCCTTCATCCTTCTTTCCTCTCTTGTCCTTTGTAATATTTTCATTTACAAAAAAGCTGTAAATAAACCAAAGACTGAAAAAGCCTTGTAAATTTCGCGAATAAAAACAGACGCCTGGTTTTGCCCAATACGCCTGTCCTATAGTCACTTATTCATTTTATTAATATCTATCCGTATCCCTCATTCCCCAGAGGAATCTCCGGACTTCCATCACATATTGTTGTCTCAACATCGTTCACAAGTTTTTCCGCAGCATCCTGGTTCAGTACATTCATAAAAGACTTGCGTCGTTTCTTTTCTTCCGCAGGCACACGCTGGACTTTAGGTAGGAAGCGGAGACGCTCAGCCAGATCACTGCCACGATGATCACCGCAAGAATTCCCGTGTCAAATATCAATTGTCCCAGCATAGTTACCAGCAACAGAATAGGAACGATTCTGTTGATAGTTATATACGAACTGTATGCGCTCCGGTAAATAATCTCCCGTTCTGCTTCATCACAGCTCTCCAGCCACTGTAGCTGAAACTTTCTGGAAGCGGGATCTCCCTTTTTCTCCGGATAAACCCGCTGGACCTGCTTTACCAGACGGACCTGCCAGAATGCGTTATATATGTAGCAGAGAATAAAAGTTATACATACAAAGAGATAGTGGCTGTTGCGGCTGCTTTCAATATATTTAATAGAATACCCTGCGGACAGTACCAGCACGCTCAACACCTGGGATAAGATATTCATCATACTTGCCCGGGCGCTTAACTTTTCAAACCGGTATTCCAGCCGGTCACATTCTTCATCTTCGGCCAGGGCAATCCTGTCGCCCAGTTTTCTCATTTTACGACTGTGCAACTCCCCATATCCGACCGTAAGTACCGCAATCAATATCATCAAAGGCAACATCAGCTCCTGCACTGTTTGCAGGAAGTTTCTTCCTGCGCACGTCAGATCCTTGCCCCAGAATCCGATGGTCGCGCTGGTAAACGCTCCGAAGATCCCTCCCACAACGATGGCAATCAACAGAATCAGCCCCATCTTTTTATATGCATTTTTCTTTTTTGTCATTGTTCTTCATCCTCCACATACTCGAATAAGTCTTCTACCTTCACCTGACAGATTCTGGCCAGTTTCAGCGCCAGCGTAACGGAAGGAGAATAATCTCCCCGTTCAATCAAGCTGATGGTTTGTCTGGATACCCCGGCCAGTTTCCCCAGTTCTGTCTGGTTAAGGCCAAGCCCGGAGCGGTATTCTTTTAAATGATTTCGCAAAGCCACTATATCATCTCCTATCATCGCCCTTCCATTTTGACAACTTTATTTGTCAAACCAATCTTACCATTGACAACTTTACTTGTCAATATAAAATGACAAATTTATTTGTCATTTTATTCCAGAGTGCAGGTTGCCCATACGGAAGAAAATATCTTCATGACATTCTGCCGCATCCGTAGTAGAATAACTTTAGAATCTGATCAATTCGAGGTGAATTCAATGATTATCCGGGATGCAAAACAAACAGACCTGAAAGCCATCATGTCCTTCTATGCCATGATGTGTGAGGAACTTGGGAAAAAGGATTTTCTCCCAAAAGGAAATAAAGGAGGATTTCCCCCTCCAGACATGGTTCTGTCCGCCATCGAGAATCAACAGCTTCATATCGGTGTGGAGGAGGGCTGCATCATAGCAGCCTATATTATGAACCATACCGCTGACCCTGCCTACGATACCATCCGGTGGCAGATCGACGTTCCTGCCGGACAGGTGTCGATCCTTCATGCTCTGCGGGTCCATCCGCAATGCGGCGGAAAAGGTTACGCGTCCCGGCTTTTGAAACATGCGATACAGACCGCAGCCGAAAATGGACAGAAATCTATCCGACTGGACTGCATCGAAGGGAACTCCATTCCACATCAGATGTATCATTCTCACGGATTCCAATATATAGATACTGTGGAGATCTTCTATGTGGATATCGGAGAACCGAGAAAATTCCTGCTCTTCGAAAAAATACTATAGCTCCGTTTTATATTGATTTTCCCACGCAAACAGGTATAATCAAAGCAAATACATTTTGGGGAGAAACCTCGTTTCTCAGCTTTGAAAAGGATGAATATCCCATGGATGAGGCCGCACAGGTCCAGGATATTCTGGACACTGCCGCTCATCCTGCCAGTATTATGATTCTGGCTATGGACGGCGACGAGATTGCCGGTATCGGAACCATTCACTCCGGCAATAAGATCAAGTCCCGCCACCAGGGAGAACTGGGGATTGTGGTAGCCCGGAAGTATCAGGCCCAGGGAATCGGAAGCGAGATAATACGGCGTCTGATTGATTTTTGCCGGAACAACGATATTACCACACGCATCCAGCTTGATACAAGAAAAGACAATGAGGTTGCCGTAAAACTGTATGAAAAATTCGGATTTGAAATCGAAGGCTGCCTGAAAAACAGCACACTCCTGAATGGGGTTTATTACGATCTCTATGTAATGGGACTCATGCTCTAATGAAACAGCTCCGGAGCTGTTTTATTTCATCTGTACTAACCAGCTGTTCACTGTTTCCGGATCCATCCGGCCGTTCATCATCCGGCCTTCCCGGATCACCGTTGTTTCCGGCACACTGGCCTTTAAATCCTGCGCGGTTTTTCCAAACCCGCTGCCACCGGAGGTGGCGAACAGGATAATTTCCTTTCCTCCCATGTCATAGGATTCCAGAAATGTATGAATGATGGAAGGCACCGTATACCACCAGATGGGAAAACCCAGGTAGATTACTTCGTATTCCTCCATGTTCTCCACTTTCCCTGCAATCTCCGGGCGGGATGCCGGATCCTTCATCTCCACACTGCTGCGGCTTTTGGAATCGGTCCAGTTCAGATCCGCCTTGGTGTATGGTACCGCCGGCCGAATCTCATATAGGTCTGCTCCTGCTGCCTCCGCCAGTTTTTGTGCCGCATTTGCAGTTACTCCACTTGCAGAAAAATATGCCACTAAAGATTTTGCCATATCCACTCCTCCTATTCTGCTAATTTCTCATAAGCTTCTTCGTCCACCGGTTCCAGCCACTCATTGGAAGTCTCCTCTCCCGGGCACTCCACCGCCAGATGGCTGAACCATCCGTCCTTCTTCGCTCCATGCCAGTGCTTCACTTCCGGTGGAATAGTCACCACATCGCCTGGCTTCAGGCTTCTGGCCGGCTTCCCTTCTTCCTGATACCAGCCTTCACCATCCACACAGATCAGCAGCTGACCGCCGCCGGATTTTGCATGATGGATATGCCAGTTATTCCGGCATCCCGGCTCAAAAGTCACATTTGCAATAAATACCGTTTCTGCCGGATCTGTCAGCGGCTTCAGATAACTTTTTCCGGTGAAATACCGGGCATACGCATCGTTTGGCTCTCCCTGTCCGAAGAATCCGCCATGCTCCTCATTTTCTCCGTCGTCCTGATAAACCTCTTTCGCCATGCGGAACGCCGCCCAGGCGTTGGGCCATCCTGCATAGAATGCCAGGTGGGTCAGAATCTCCGCCATCTCCGTCCGGGTCACCCCGTTCTTTTTAGCCGTCTCCAGATGATAGGTCAGAGAGCTGTCCACAATCCCTTTGCTGATCAGAGCGGTCAGCGTTACCACTGAACGCATTTTTAAGGACAGCTTCTCTTCTCTTGACCACACTTGTCCGAACAGCACATCGTCATTGAGCTCCGCAAATTTGGGAGCAAACTCTCCAAGGGCGTCTCTGCCCGCAGTCTGCTTTATCATGTTTGATTCCTCCGCTTCCGTAATTACTTCTATTTTTATACTATCATATTTTTCCGAAAAAACTCTGCCATCTGATCAAAGGGAATCACATCCGTCCGGTCATAGAGATCCGTATGTACTGCGTCCGGAATGAGCATCAGTTCTTTATTATCTCCTTTCAGCATCTGATACGCATCTTTGCTGAAATAACAGGAGTGGGCTTTCTCTCCGTGGATCAGCAGCACCGCGCTTCGGATTTCCTGAGCATATTGCAGAATGGGCATGTTCAGAAACGAAAGGGTGGAGGTCACATTCCAGCCCTCGTTTGAATTCAAGGAACGTTTGTGATACCCCCGTTCCGTCTTATAATAATCGTAGTAATCTTTCACGAAGAACGGCGCGTCTTGGGGCAGGGGATCAACCACACCTCCGGCTCTGGCATAGCTGCCGCTGCGGTAATCAATGATCCGCTGCGCATTCAGGGCTTTCCGCTTCTCATACCGTTCTTCTTCACTGTCTTCCCCATCAAAATATCCCTTCGCGTTCACCCGGGTCATATCGTACATTGTCGAAGCCACTGTCGCCTTGATCCGGGTATCAATAGCTGCCGCATTAATAGCCATGCCGCCCCAGCCGCAGATACCGATAATGCCGATTCTCTCCGGATCCACCTGTTCCTGAACCGAAAGAAAATCAACCGCCGCCTGGAAATCCTCCGTATTAATATCCGGCGAAGCCACATATCTTGGCTGTCCGCCGCTCTCTCCGGTGTAGGACGGATCAAAGGCAATGGTCAGAAATCCCCGCTTGGCCATGGCCTGGGCATAGAGCCCGGAAGCCTGTTCCTTTACCGCTCCAAACGGACCGCAGACCGCCAGCGCGGGAAGCTTTCCCTGTACGTTCCGGGGTTCATACAAATCTGCTGCCAATGTGATTCCATAACGATTATAAAAAGTAACCTTTCTATGATTTACGTGATTGCTTTTGGGAAATGTCTTATCCCATTCTGTTGTCAGCTGCAATGTTTCATTCATATTTTTTGCCTCCTGTCAGTTGGATTGACAGACGTCTCCATCTGTGTTACTGTTATGTTAATACCTAAACCTGACTTTAGGTCAAGATTTTTTTATTTTTTATTTGGAGGAAAACATATGACGTATACCATCGGACAAGTATCAGAAATGTTCCAGATTCCCATTTCCACCCTCCGTTATTATGACAAAGAAGGTCTATTTCCGGAAATGGAGCGATCTTCCGGAATCCGCCGGTTCACAGACCGCGAACTGGACGCTCTGCGAGTCATCGAATGCCTGAAAAAATCCGGGCTTGAGATCCGGGATATCAAACAGTTTATGGAATGGTGTTCCCAGGGAAGCGCTACCTATCCGCAGCGCCGGGAATTATTTTTCCGCCAGAAAGAGCGGGTAGAACAGGAGATTCTCAGAATGGAGAAAGTATTGGATATGCTGCAGTTCAAGTGCTGGTATTATGAACAGGCTATCGCTGACGGCAATGAAGACCGTATACATAAAATGCTGCCGGACCAGCTGCCGGCAGACATTCAGATTCTCTATGACCATGCACATGAAGCATAATTCATGTGCATGTTTTATTCTGACTGGAGCATTTCGATAAATTGCTGTGCGTTTTCCCGGTTCGGCGCATTGACTGCTACACAGAGATAAACCGGCTCATAAGCAACGCCCAGTTTCTTAGCGTAATCAGAATCTGGATCCAGCTCCGCACATTTTTCCAGGACGTCCTGGCCTTCCTGCTGGTAGAATTCTTCATTACAGACCACCAGGTCTATGGACTCGCCTGTCAGCAGAGCTGTGAACGCCATCTCCCCCTGGTAAGTGGCTGTGTTAAGATTACTGTTGAAAGTTACCTTCTGATTGGACTTATCCGCTCCGATGTATTCCTTAAACTGATCGCCTAATCCGTCATAATCCTCCTGGCTACTGTCTATAACAACCACCTGCAGCAGAATATCTTCCGTGAGTCCGTGGTAGAAGCAAACGCCCAGGTAAATTGCTGCCAAGAGAAGAATGGGCACCAGAAGCCATATCTTATAATACATCCACAGATACTCCAGTTTTTCTTTCCAGTTCATCTGGCTCAATTTTTCTTTTTCAAACTGGCGTCTTTCTTCTTTGCTCATTACCTTTTCATATCTTCTGTCTAACATCGAGTGCTTCCTCCGTCCTGGCTGTAGTTCGTTGTTTCCTCTGAAACATTTTGCTATAAAAGTCATTTTAACGTATATTGTAAAAATTTAAAACAGTATTTTTCACTTCCATCCATGTTATTTCCTGGCATCTTTGTCATAAACACACTTCGGTATCAACTCTTAAATCATCCATTTTTGCTTTCTTATTTCGTCAAGCCATATATCTGCAAGAAGCTTTGCGCCCCTTTCAGTCAGATGCGTCCCGTCCACCGTAATAGCGTCGTATCCTTCCTTCTCAGCCTCCCGGTTCAGCCTGTCGTGAAGGGGGACAAATATTGCGCCATACTCCCGGGCCGCCTCTTTTTCAATCTCCTCCACCTGACGGATCACCGGAATCCAACCGGCATATTCCAGCGGTTTCGGGAAGATAAACGGTCCCATACACAAAATCTTTGCTCTGGTCTCCTTACAGATCCTCTGAAGAAGCTTCTCATAATTCCCTTTGAAATTCTGCTGTTCCAACGACTTTCCGGTATTCATGGCTACAGCCGCATCATTACTTCCGATCAGAATACTGACAATATCCGGTTCAAACCGCAGGCAGTCATATTCAAACATCCGCAGAAGACCCGATACGGTAAAACCGTCGTGACCGCTATTGCGGATAAAATCCTGACGTCCCATTTCCCGCAGCGCATCCGCCGCCATCCTGACATAACCATTTCCCAATTGATCCGGGTCCACATTCAGCTTATGAAAACAATCCGTAATACTGTCACCCAGAAATACCACACATTTATCCATACTGCCACAATGCCTCCTCTTCTCTACCTATCATAACAAAAGACACCCTTCCCGCAAATGGGGACAGGGCATTTTGCAAATGGAGACGTAGATTTTTTGCGAAATGCTACGTCCCCATTTGCAGTACGTTCAATGTGTTTACAATAAATCGAAATGTCAGATTCGCCATTTCCTGCGGGCTTTCTCCTTGTTCTTTCTGCAGCCAGGCTTTAATCAGTCCTACACAGCCGGACATGCAGAAGGCATAAGAATACAGTAATTCCTGTGCTTTTTCGGGATAGGTTTCCCGCAGCACCCTCATGCTGTGTTCTGATATCATTTCTTCAATACGGTGCAGGAATGTCATGTCTCCGTTGGGACCCAGAAGAGCCGTGCATATTTTTTTATTTTCGGCCAATATGGAAAACATGTCTTCTATGAAAGAAAAGCTTTTTTCTCCGAATGGACCGACCGGGTGCTTTTCAATCACTTCTTCGATATTTTCGATCAGTTCATTTTCCACCTTTTCCATCATGTCATAAATATCCGAATAGTGCAGGTAAAAGGTGGAACGGTTGATGTCCACTTTTTCTACCAATTCTTTGACTGTAATCTCTTTGATGCTTTTGTTACGCATCAGATCCGCCAGCCCGTCTCGCAGCTGTCTTCTTGTTTTCCGCACTCTTCTGTCTGCTCCTCGCATGTCTGTCCTCCTGTTTTTTATGAAAGTATTCTAAAATCCTACATTTTTCACCGATCTGTCTATTAAGCGACAGAACGATAACAACTTGATGGTTGTTCCTTTTCATTCTATTTAGTATAATTCATTTTGTTTAGAAAATCAACACAATATCTATTATACAACTTTGTAATGATTTACAGAAAGGGGATAGTTTCATGCTGAAACAGGAATGGAAATCATTGATCCATAACAAGATTTTTCTGATCGTCATCATCGCAGTTATCGCGATTCCCACTATTTATACCACGTTATTCTTAGGTTCCATGTGGGATCCCTACGGCAATGTAGACAAACTGCCAGTGGCCGTTGTTAATGAGGACCAGCCTGTGTCTTATGAGGACACAGACCTTCACGTAGGTGATTCCCTGGTAGAGGAATTAAGAAAGAGTACCGCGCTTGATTTTCATTTTACCGATGGAAAGAAGGCGGCCAAAGGACTCAAAGACGGAACTTATTACATGGTTATCACAATCCCGTCTGATTTTTCTTCCAATGCAGCCACTCTGACTGATGACTCTCCGAAGAAAATGGAACTTTCTTATACTACAAACCCCGGAACGAATTATATTGCTTCCAAAATGAGCGAAACCGCCATGAAGGAGCTGCAGGCTTCGGTCCGGGAGGAAGTGACAAAAACCTATACCCGAGTCATGTTCAACCAGCTGAATCAGGTGGGCGACGGCATGAAGGAAGCCGCGGACGGGGCCAGCGAGCTGGCCGACGGAGAAAACAGGCTTCAAGAAGGAAATGACACTCTGACCCAGAACTTGAAACTGTTATCCGATAGCAGCCTGACTTTCCAGAACGGCAGCCAGACTTTAACGGAAGGACTGAAATCCTATACCCAAGGCGTACAGAAGGCTGCGGATGGCTCCCGGAAACTGGATCAGGGGGCAGACGCTTTAAAGACAGGCACCACAGCTCTCATGGCAAATCTTCCTTCCCTGACCACCGGCGTCAGTCAGCTGGCCGATGGCTCGAATGCTCTGGCTTTTGGCCTTAACAGCGCACAATCTAACAGTCAGGCTCTGGCTGACGGTGCTGCAAAAACCGATCAGAATCTTATATTGATCAATCAAGGACTGAACCAGCTGCAGTCTAATACAGATTCTCTTCCCAGTTCTGCCAAGGTACTCGACCAGAGTGTTCAGGGGCTGTTAACCAAATCCGAAGACCTGAATCAGGCCGCCGCAAAACTCTCACAGGGAGCCTCAACGCTGGCCGATGGAACAGACGCTCTTCACTCTCAGCTGGAAAATATTTCTGGCAAGGATCATACATCGTCTCAGAACCTGGCCGGGCAGGCACAGCAATTAAGCCAAAATCTTGCTTCCATCGATTCCCTGGCGTCTCATGAGACCAGCGGTACCTCTACCGATCTGTCCGGGGCACATTCTTTATTGTCGCAGATGACGGAGCAGGGACAGACCCTGAACACAGCCGCCGCCAACGCGCAGGCTGCCGCCTGGAACATGTCCACCAGCCTGAACTCGGAAGATCCGGCCGAACTACAGCAGCAGCTTCAAGCCGCAGTCGAAGCATTGAATACGGCTGCTCAGGCTATGGAACAGGGCAGTAATTCTCTGGGGAATGCTTCACAGGTTGAAGCTGCGCTCGACCAGCTGTCTTCTGGTAATGGTTCTGCCGCTGCACATTCCGATACGCTGTCAGACCTGCAGGCTCAGGCAGATTCTCTGGCAAAAAATGTACAGTCCTATACAGCGCAAGTAGATCAGGCTTGCGATACCAGCACTCAGCTGTCCGGGCAGGCCGCAGCCTTCCAGAAACAGACACCTGCACTGTCTGAAGGTATTCAGCAGTTTACCGCTTATTTATCTGCTATGCAGAGTCAGACCGGACTTCTCGCTTCATCCGCACCCGCTCTTTCTGAAAACGTTCAGAAACTTACCGCTTCCAGCAATGCTTTACAAAAGGAAGGAACGGCAATCATAAGCCAAGGAAGTTCCGCTCTGGCCAAAGGCATTTCCCAGCTAGCTCTTGGAAGTACAAAACTTCAAGACGGAACCGGACAGTTACAGGCAAAGCTGCCGCTGCTGACATTCGGAAGCGTACAACTTCAGGACGGCATTGATACGCTGAAGAACGGAACCGGAACTCTCACCGCAGGAATGGAGACCTTGGCTTCCAACAGCAGCGCTCTTCTTAGCGGTTCCAAAGAACTGACGGATGGCGCTTCCAAGATTCACTCCGGATCCGACGCTTTGTATAAAGGGAGTTCACAGCTTCAGGACGGCATTTCTCAGCTTCAGGACGGAACTGGAACTTTGCAGACCGCATTAGCCGATGGAGCCTCCTCCATCAAAGGAACGAATACTTCTGACTCCACGGTGGATATGTTCGCCGCACCGGTCATAACGGAAGAATCACAAATTACAACCGTCGCAAATAACGGCCATGGCATGGCTCCTTATATGATGTCCGTTGCGCTCTGGGTGGGATGCATCGCTTTCAGTCTGGTATACCCTCTGACCAGTTATAAAGGAGAACTGAAATCCGGCCTGTCCTGGTGGGCAAGCAAAGCTTCCGTCCTATATCCCATCGCCCTTTTGCAGGCCGTCGTCATGATCGGCGCGCTCTGCCTCTTTGACGGATTTGCTCCGCAGGAAATGGGCAAGACCCTGCTGGCTGCCTGCCTGGCGTCCCTGGCATTCATGTCCATCATGTATTTCTTCACCAACCTGCTGGGAAAAGTTGGCAGCTTTCTGATGCTGGTATTCATGGTGATCCAGCTGGCAGGTTCCGTCGGTACCTATCCATTGGAACTATCCGGCAGCTTCGTGCCGATGCTGCATGATTGGGTACCATTTACCTACACGGTAACCGCATTCCGAAGTACCATCAGCGGTGGAGAAAGCATCCGCGGAAGTCTGACTCTGCTGCTGACGCTCTTCCTGATATTCACCCTGCTGACCGTCATCGAATTCCAGATTCGGGCAAAACGAATACAAAACGGCAAAAGAACACTTATGGAAATCATAAAGGGACAGGGGCTATAAGATTGGGGACGGGGAATTTCGAAAATTCCCCGTCCCCAATCCTAATATACTTTGAAGTTGTACCGGCGTGGTACTTCTTTTTTTTCGCCTGTCAGGCTGTGATTCAGTTCTGTCCACAGGCTGGCTATGGCGTCTTCTCCTTCCCGGATATCGGGAATTTCCAGTCCGTTTCCTTCCTCCAGCAGCCGGTATGCCTGTTCATCTTTTCCCATCTGATGCAGGGCGCTGATATAATAGAACCGGATTTTCCCTACCGCCTGCATGTCTGGCTGCAGCTGTTCATACAGATCTGTCACAGATCTATATTGTTCACACAGATGCAGGATCTTGAAGCCTTCTTTCAGATAAGAAATGGACTCCGGACGCATCTTAATACCTTCCAGGATATGACCTGCCGCCTTTTCTTTTTCTCCGGTAACCAGACCGATGCAAGCCAGGCCGTGCAGCGCCCACGGATTTTTCTCCAGCTCATATGAAATCTGCATCTCTTTTCTGGCTTCTTCATATCGTTCCTGGATGTAATATCCCAGTCCCAGATGATAATGCGCATACCAGTTGTTCTGATTCATCCCTTCCATATGTGTTTCCAGGAAGCTTACATTATCCGCAGTAATCAGGAACTGGTCGGGCTCTTCTTCCGGACCGGGGCAGTGGAGTACTCCGGTTTCAAAGAAATGTTTCC
Organism: uncultured Lachnospiraceae bacterium; assembly: GCA_949287925.1. Lineage (GTDB taxonomy): Bacteria > Bacillota > Clostridia > Lachnospirales > Lachnospiraceae > Merdimonas. Next base: position 2,456 of record CASEIR010000067.1, on the reverse strand, counting down.
ACTTCTGCAGGGAAGGTTCGTTCATCTGAAATTCCAGATGTGCCGTCCGGCTGCTGCGTGTTTCCAAGGCTCCATAACCGCTGCCTGTTTCCAGAAGGATGGCTTTTGTGCGGGCCATCTTCTTTGTGTTCTGAAGCTTCTCTTTCATCTGTTCCCATCTTACACTATCCAAAATCTGCCCCGTCAGATATGCCGCCCGGTCGGCATGTGGTTTTCTCCGGATTTCCTCCGGAATGCGGACCGGACCATATTGTTCCATCCATTCCCAGGCGGTGTGGGGCGCCATTGGAAGGCAGCCGTATTGCGTCTTCCCAAGTCCGGCCTGTATCTCGATGTATCTGCCGGCACGGTCAGTCAGAAATTCCTGCCAGTGATCGGATGCGTCTCCATTTCCCCAGGAAAATAATTTCCGGCTTCTGAGCCTGTCTGTGGAAATGTGAAGCAGTCCGTATCCCGTTTCATCTACGTTTGCAATATACTTCGGATCAGATTTCGGAATCTCAAAAAAGTAATCCACTGACTTTGGTATCTTCTGATATTCCGTAATATCTATCCCTTTGACCATCGGAATATCTACTTTGGATACGACGCCGTCTGCAAACGTATAAGCTTGAGCCGCCGGAACGATGATATTTCCCTTTTCGTACTCCGGAGCTGCAATATTACTCCACCAGTACATGGGAATCACCTCTGTACTTTCATTAACAATCCGCATCCTGCAGTTTAAGAACCTGTCTTCTTCCCCCAGCCAGAAGTCCATCTGATACACCACTCCACGGATTCGTTCATATTCATACATCCGTAAAACCGGATTCCCTTCCTCATCTTCCAATCTTGCCGTATACAATTGATCAATCGTAAATGGATTATGGCCGATCACTCCAATATTCCACTCCACGCCTCCGCTAAACCAGGCGTTTCGGACCGCCAGATTGGCCAACTGCAGTACATCGTTGGTATACAGAAGATTCCGCCCTGTTTCTTTGTCCCACAGTTCCCACAATCGTCCGCCGTACTCCGGCAAAAACACAGCTTTAATATACCGGTTTTCCAAAATGATAGTCTGCACACGAACTGGCTGCAGTTTTCGGGTATACTGGTTATACTGCCGGTAGGGATAGGCGTTTTGCAGACTCCCGTAGCCTTCATATATTTCATCCTCTTCTCCCAGCTGGAATTCCAGATGATTCTGAAGGATTCTTTCCCCCAGCAGATCCGGCAGACAGCTCTCCCCTCCAGATTCCGCAGCCCGCATGGTTTTTGTTTCTACTCTGAATTGTGACATCTTTCCATCCTCTTATTTTCATTTTTTATATCAATATTTTTTTATCATATCCGGGAAACATAGGATTTTCAATCGAATTTCTTGACACATTATTACAAAAATTGACTTCAGATTCTTGTATTACTTCTCCAGGAAGCCTATACTGATTCTTAGTAAACAGCAGATCATAAAAAGGAGGTCCTTCTATGCATCCCCAAGATTCCCTTATTTCTTCTTCCTCTTTTTACTTTGTCCATACCCCCAGTCTTCTGGCCAGAAAAATCTATCTGTATCCGGTCTGCCTGGGTGATTATAGCTATCGGCCTGGATACTGCCTGACCCGGTCTCATTTTGACAATATTCTGGTTCTTCTGGTCCTGGACGGCTCGCTTACTCTCTCCCAGAGCGGTCAAACGAGTACGGTATTTTCCGGAATGGCGGCTCTGTTGGATTGTCGGGAACCGCATCATTATGAAACACCCGGAGGCTGCCGGATTCTGTGGATGCATTTTGACGGGATTCTGGCAAAAAACTATTATACGGCAATCCTTTCGTCTCTTTTTCGTTATTTATCTTTGAGCCATATACCGGTCAATACCGTCCGCAATCCCTGATGCCATCTGGATCTGATAATCCTCAGAAGCCATTTTCTGATCCTCATCCGGATTCGTCATATACCCCATTTCCACAATTGTACATGGCACTTTGGCCCAGTTTATCCCGCTCATCGTATCCGTTTCCCATACTCTTTCTTTTGTCGCTCCGGTGGACTCCACAAAGGCATCCAGAACACACTGGGCCAGCCCTTTGCTCTGCTCATACAGTTCCCCGTTATAAGGATTATCTTTCGTCTGACAAATGGTCATCGCTCCTTGTGCGCCAGAATTCTCCGACCCATTGGCATGAATCCGGATAAAAGCGTCCGCCTGCGCCTCATTAGCCACTTCCGCCCGTTCCGCATTGGAAATGTCGACATCGTTCGTTTCCCGAATCATGATCACTGTATAGCCGCGTTTTTCCAATTCCGTTTTCAGCTTCTGTGCAACCGCCAGGTTCAGTTCCGACTCCGGCAACCCCGTCACCACTCCGGCAGTACCGCTGCTGACCTTGGCTTTCATCTCTGATGCTCCCGGGCCCACCGGCTCCTTTTCACTGTTTCCTTTCGCCTGGTGTCCCGCATCAATCACCACAA